>JAJBVE010000018.1 GCA_020859995.1 Clostridiales bacterium | reverse complement strand
GACTAAATTCAACTTGTCCCCCTTCAGAGTGGAATTTACTTTTTCACTTCAGCTTTCTAAAAAAAAGCTTGCAAAATCCAGAAAAATTTTATATAATAGCAAAGTCGGTCAGGCAGTAGCTACGAGGTTGTTTGTCCGATTAAGGAAGATGTTGTATATATTCAAAAATGATGATGCAAAATATGCTGGATTAGCTCAGTCGGTAGAGCGACGCATTCGTAATGCGTAGGTCGTGGGTTCAAGTCCCATTTCCAGCTGAATGAAAAAGCCTTGATTTTCAGGGCTTTTTTATTGTATTTTTACGACTTGAAAATTTAGGGGTTGAAATTCTGAATTTAATTGCATATAATATGCTTAACAAGGGAGCCGGAAGGGAACTGTCACTTCCCCGACCCGGCGTTAATTTCAAGCTAAGAGATAGCCGTCTACCTTCGCCAAAAGTACAGGACGGCTATTTCTTATTTTTCATGTCCAGAATCGAGACTATCAAAGAAGCAACAGTCAACAAAACTATGATTCCTTCGTATGTACTCATAATGATCACCCCCTCCGCAAGGTTCTCGGATCAGGTGAGAGACGTCCCCCGGCTCCCCAGGTAAGCATATTATACTTTCAATGTGCAATTTTGTGCCGACGGATTCTTTCAATGCGTCGGCACAATAGTTTTAAAGATATTTTAATAATTATTTGATAAACTGCTCAATCGCCTTGTTCAGCTCTTCGATCTCCTCCATATCGCCGGTCTGTACTGCATCGACGAGGCAGTGTTTAATGTGATCCTGGAGGATAATTTTTCCGGTATTATTGATAGCCGATTTTACAGCGGAAAGCTGCACCAGTACCTCGCTGCAGTCACGTCCGTCCTCAACCATCCTTTTGACAGATTCCAAGTGGCCGATCGCCCTGGAGAGACGGTTCAGCACAGCTTTTGTGTTTTCATGTGTATGTGTATGGCTGTGCTGAATAACGGTACCATCCTCTAAGACATGCGTATGAACATGCATGTGATCATGCTCCGGCTCCTCTGCTGTCTTTGCGGCATGATTACAACTCTGTGTTTTTACAGATTCTTTATTTATATCCATCCGTCCTCCGTTTTTTGTACTGACTAAGCCTGAAAATATGGCATCTTATGCGCTACTATTTGCTATTGTGCTATTATGCGGTTTATTTTGCAGCCTTTTCTGCAGAAGCAGCTCCCGGACTCGTCTTTTTCGCCGCAGACTTTCTTGCTGCTGTTTTTGCAGTTTTTTTCGTTGCAGACTTTTCTCCTGCTTCCGCCTTTGCAGCTGTTTTCTTTGCGGAAGTTTTATCCATAGCCGCAGATTTTCCTGTTTTCTTTGCGGACGATTTTGTTTCCTCTGTCACCTTTTCAGCTGCTGACTTTTCAGCCACTGTCTTCCCGGCAGCTGCTTTCCCCGCAGTTGCTGCAGTGTTTTTGGCGGAAGTCTTTTTCTGCACTGTTTTCTTTACGGAAGGCTTCGTATTTTCCGCATTTTCTTCTGCCGCGGAACGTACTGCCTCGTCCTTCGTGCATTTGAAGATGGCGATGCCCATCGGCGGCACCTGGATGCGGATGGAATCTTCTCTGTCGTCGCAGATTTCCTTTTTGGAAGCCTTTACGCGCGGATTGGTCTTTCCGGTTCCGCCAAAGGCTGCGGCATCGCTGTTAAAGATTTCTTTATACTTTCCGCCATACGGAACGCCGATCTGGTATTTTTCATAGGCAATCGGCGAGAAGTTGCAAACGACCAGCAGATCGTCGCTTCCTGCCGCACCTCTGCGCAGAAATACAATTGTGTTTTCGTTTGCCGAAAGCGTATCCATCCAGACAAATCCTTCCGGATCGTAATCTTTCTGATACAGTGCCGGCTGTGAGCGGTACAAAGCGAGCAAAGCCTGCACGTAAGCCTTCATCTGCTGATGGTCTTCCTGCTGCAAAAGCTCCCAGGGAACCACAGTGCTGCAGTTCCACTCGGAAGGCTGGCCAAACTCCTGTCCCATAAACAGATGCTTTTTTCCAGAATGGGTTATCAGATAGCCATAGGCAGCGCGCAGATTGGCGAATTTCATCTTGCTTTTGCCGGGCATTTTGCTGTACATAGAACCCTGTCCGCTTACGATCACATCGTGCGAAAATCCGACGATAAAGTCCTCACTGTAAGCGTAAAGCATCCCCAGCGTCAGATCCTCGTGATGACGGGAGCGGAAATAGGGATCCAGCTGCATGTAGCCGATCAGGTCGTTGGTAAAACCGGTGTTCCATTTATAATCAAAGCCAAGCCCGCCGTCCTCAACAGGCGTGGTCAGCTTCGGCCAGGTGGAGGAATCCTCTGCGATCAGGATGGCGCCGTCCCCCTGCTTTTTGAAAATCGAATTCAGATGCTTGAAAAACTCCACTGCGTCCAGATTTTCATTGCCGCCGTACATGTTCGGCACCCACTGGCCGTATTTACGGTCATAGTCCAGATAGAGCATGGAGGCCACTGAATCCATGCGCAGGCCGTCCGCATGATAAACATTTTTCCAGAACAGGGCGTTCGCGATCAGGAAATTGGAAACCTCCGGACGCCCATAATTGTACAGCAGGGTGTTATGCTTCGGATGCACGCCCTTGCGCGGGTCCATGTGTTCATACAGATAAGTGCCGTCGAATGCCGCCAGTCCATGCACATCCCGCGGGAACTGGGACGGCACCCAGTCGAGAATTACGCCAATGCCCTGTTCATGCATATAGTTCATGAAATACATAAAATCCGCAGGCGTGCCAAAACGCGAGGTCGGCGCGTAATAACCGGTCACCTCGTACCCCAGAGACTCGTCGGACGTATGCTCCATAACCGGCAGCAGTTCAATGTGCGTGTAGCCCATCTCTTTTACATAATCCGCGATCTTCACCGCGAGTTCTCTGTAATTGTAGAATTCAGGATCTGCCGCAACGTCTTCCTGCGAAATCTGACTTTCCTCCGTTCTGGCCGGTCTGTCAAAGGTCGCAAGATCCACCTCGTAAACAGCCATCGGCGCATCCTTCGCCTGTACTTCTGCCCGGTGCGCCAGCCATTTTTCATCGCTCCAGGAAAACTCATCCAGATCGGTCACAATCGACGCCGTATCCGGGCGCAGCTCGGAAGCGTTCGCATAAGGGTCTGCTTTCAAATAAGTCAGGCCGCCCTTTGCTTTGATTTCATATTTGTAAAGTTCCCCCTTCGCAATCCCCGGCACAAAAAGTTCAAAGATACCAGAATCCCACAGCCGTCTCATCGGGTGCATCCGGCCATCCCAGCGGTTGAAATCACCGACGACACTGACTCGCATCGCAAAAGGCGCCCATACGGCAAAATAGACACCGTCTGTCCCGTCAATGGTCATCGGGTGCGCTCCCAGGATTTTATAAACCTCGTACGAAATGCCCGCGTTGAATTTCTTTGTATCCTTCTCCGTGATCTGCGGCGCAAAAGCGTAAGGGTCGCCATACTCTTCCTCACCGTCTTCGTAAACGGCACGGTAGGAATACGCTGGAATCTCGTTTCCATCGATCATGGCCGCGAAATAGCCGGCCTCATCCTCCTGCACCATCTCCAGAGGCTCTTTCTTTTCCCCAATCAGGACAAAAGCCTCCTTTGCATCCGGAAAAAACGCCCGAAAAACAACGCCATCCTCCGAGACCAACGGTCCCAGATACTGATGAGGATTGTCCTCTTCGGAGTACACAAGCGCCTCAATCCCTGCCCAATCCATCAGGTCATACAGTTTTTCGTTCATAAAATCCTCCTGTTCTTTTTTCTCCAGCCTATCTCTCAAATAAATGCAGAAATAACCCGCTGCGAAGCTTGGGTTCAAACCAGGTCGATTTGGGCGGCATCAAAAGTCCCGCATCCGCGACCGCAAATAGCTCCTCGATCGAGGTCGGATACATCGCAAACGCGACTGCCCAGCCTTCCTCATCCACCAGACGCTCCAGCTCGGAAAGGCCGCGGATCCCGCCGACAAAATCAATCCGCCGGTTTCTTTTCGGATCCTGTATGTCAAGCACCGGAGCAATCAGGTGCATCTGTAACGCAGAAACATCCAGCCCCAGGACCGGATCCTCGCTCTGATACGTTTTCTTTAGGGCCAGGCGGTACCAACGCGAGTCAAGGTACATCCCGACTTCGCCTTTTTTGCCCGGTTTTACTTGTCCTTCAGACGGCTGGAGTTCAAATGTCTCCTGTACCCTTGAAAGGAACTCCGGCACGGACAGACCATTCAGGTCTTTCACAACCCGGTTGTAATCCATGATCAGAAGCTCGTCATCCGGGAAAAGCACACAGAGAAAATAATTAAATTCCTCATCGCCCTCATAATCCGGATGCTCCGCTCTCCTCTGCAGTCCCACACGGACCGCGGAAGCGGCACGGTGATGGCCGTCCGCAATGTAAATACGGTCGATTTCCGAAAATGCCTCGCAGATTTCCAGGATATCCGAGGTCTCACCGATACGCCAGCCGCGATGGCGGATCCCGTCCTCCGACTCGAAGTCGAAAATCGGCGTCTCCTGCTTCGCGCGCGCAATCACTGCCGCGACACGCTCATCGCGGTGATAAGCCAGAAAAATCGGTCCCGTCTGCGCACTGCAGGCGTCCACATGGCGGACACGATCCTCTTCCTTTTCCTGGCGGGTGTTTTCATGTTTTTTAATCACATTATGAATGTAATCGTCAATCGACGCACAGGCCACCAGTCCCGTCTGGCTGCGTCCATTCATCGTCAGCTCATACAAATAATAATTCTTTGCCGGATCCAGCTTGAAAATACCTTCCGCAATCTCCCCTCGCAGCATTTCGTCCGCTTTCTGATACACCTCCGGCGCGTACATGTCCTGCGCGGGATCAAACTGCGTCTCCGGACGATCAATGTTTAAAAAAGAGAGCGGATCCTTCGCGGCGCTTAAGCGCGCCTCCTCCCGATTGTAAACATCGTAGGGAAGCGCAGCCACGCGGGATGCCAGCCCCGGAGCCGGAAGGACTCCGTAAAATGGAACAATTTCTGCCATAAAAATCTCCATATTTGCAAACGACACCAGTCGTTCTGCTTTTGTGTCTGTCAGTTTTGTAATGTTCTGCTATTTATGATTATCTGTTTTCGTAATTATTTGATTAGTGATTATCTGTTTTTTCAGCAATCCAGGACACCGATCAGGCCAAATTGCCATCTCCGTTTTTCACAACGCGAACCTTGATCACATCATCCACTGCCTTCAGCCCTGCAACGATTTCCTCTGAAACCGCTGCATCCAGATCCACCAGCGTGTAAGCATAATTGCCGCGGCTGGTGTTGCTCATATTCTGGATGTTCATGTCGCCAAGCACCTCGGTAAAGCGACTGATCATCTTCGGAACGTTCCGGTGATAAATCGCCACACGGGCCACATGGCTGCAGACGCCCATATCGCAGTTCGGATAATTCACGGAATTGCGGATATTTCCATTTTCCAGGAAATTGCGCAGCTCCGTCACCGCCATAACCGCGCAGTTTTCCTCTGCCTCCGCGGTGGACGCACCCAGGTGCGGGGTTGTAATTACACCCTTTTTGCCCGCTGTCACCGGATTCGGAAAATCGGAGACATAGCGGTGGATATGGCCCTCCTCCAGTGCGGTGATGACTGCCTTTTCATCCACCAGCAGATCCCGGGCGAAATTGAGGATCACCGCATTCGGCTTCATCTTCGCGATCGCCGCCTGATCGATCAAACCCCGCGTGGAGTCCATCAGCGGCACATGGATTGTGATGTAATCACACTGCGCGTAAATCTGCTCCACATCGGTGATATGATGAATGCTCCTGGAAAGATTCCAGGCGGCATCTACCGAAATATACGGATCATAACCATAGACCTCCATGCACAGGTGAGTCGCCGCGTTCGCCACCTGTACACCGATCGCGCCCAAGCCGATGATGCCCAGCTTCTTACCGCGCAGCTCGCTGCCGGCAAAACGTTTTTTCTCCTTTTCCGCCTGCTTCTGCACATCCGGATTCTCTGCCTGGCTGTCCACCCAGTTTACACCGCCGACGATATCGCGCGCCGCCAGAAGCATGCCCGCGATCACCAGCTCCTTCACGCCGTTCGCGTTCGCGCCTGGCGTATTAAATACGACAATTCCCTTTTCCGCGCACAGATCCAGCGGAATATTGTTGACTCCTGCTCCCGCGCGGGCAACCGCCTGCAGCGTATCCGGCAGCTCCAGGCTGTGCATATCGGCGCTGCGCACCAGCACCGCGTCCGCATCCTCGAGGCCTTCCACCTGCACATACTGCCCGGACAGCTGATTCAATCCGGCTGTCGCTATCGGGTTCAAACATTTATATTGAAACATTTCCTGCTATCCTCTTTCTGACTGCTCACGTTCCGTGGAAAAACCTGCCTGTACAAGCCTTCCGCATCGGTTTTTGCCACACCGCTGTGAATCACTGCAATTCCCTCTCCTCAAATGCCTTCATAAATTCCACCAGCTTCTCGACGCCTTCCTGCGGCATCGCATTGTAAATGCTGGCGCGCATACCGCCGACTGTGCGGTGTCCTTTGAGGTTCACAAATCCAGCCGCATCAGCCTCTTTGACGAATTTCGCGTCCAGGTCCTTGTCGCCGGTCACAAACGGAACATTCATCAGCGAACGATCTTCCTTTACCACCGTACCGTGGAATAATTTGCTGCTGTCCAGATAATCATAGAGTACCGCAGCCTTCTTTTCGTTGCGCTCCTTCATTACAGAAAGACCGCCCATCGCTTTCAGCCACTTGAAAACCTGGCCGCACACATAGATGCACCAGCAGTTCGGCGTGTTGTAGAGGGAACCGGCATCCGCGTGAGTCTTAAACTTCATCATGGTCGGCGTGAACTCCATCACATCGTCCGTGATCAGATCCTCGCGCACAATGGAAATCACCATGCCGGCCGGTCCGATATTTTTCTGCACACCGCCATAAATGATGCCGTAATCACTCACATTCACCGGCTCTGAGAGGAAGCAGGAGGATACGTCCGATACCAGAAGCTTTCCCTTGGTATTCGGAAGCTTTTTGTACTTCGTGCCATAAATGGTATTGTTTTCGCAGATGTATACATAGTCCGCATTGTCGTCGATCGGCAGATCGCTGCAATCCGGGATGTACGAAAAAGTCTTGTCCGCGCTGGACGCCACCGCGTTTGCCGTGCCGTATTTCTGCGCTTCCTGCCAGGCCTTCTTTGCCCACTGCCCTGTGATTACATAATCCGCCACCCGATTCTTCATCAGGTTCATCGGAATCATCGCAAACTGCAGGCTCGCTCCGCCCTGCATGAAAAGAACCTTATAATTATCCGGAATCCCCATCAGGTCGCGCAGATCCTGCTCTGCCTCCTGGATGATGTTGTCAAACACCTTGGAGCGGTGGCTCATCTCCATCACAGACATGCCGCTGCCGTTAAAATCCATCATTTCGCTCTGCACCTTCTGCAGAACCTCCTCCGGCAGAACCGCCGGACCAGCCGAAAAGTTATACACTCTGCTCATTTTTTCATTTCCTCCTCATTACGATGCTGCTATTTATTTTTCCATCATGCTTTCGCAAGATCGTCTGCATCAAACGCCGTATCGATGGCCGCCCCCGGCGATACCATCGGGAATACCTTGTCATCCGCGTCGATCTGACAGTCGATCACGACCGGACGGCCAAGACCGATCGCTTTTTCCAGTGCCGGTCCTACTTCTTCCTTTTTGGTCACCCGAATGCCGACAGCGCCCATCGCCTCAGCCAGTTTGACGAAATCAACGCTGTCATTCAGTATCGTCGCCGAGTAGCGTTTGTCATAAAACAGGGTCTGCCACTGGCGGACCATGCCCAGCACGTGGTTGTTGATGACTACCTCGATAATCGGAATATTGTAGCGGGCCGCGGTGGCAATCTCATTCATATTCATGCGGAAGCAGCCGTCACCCGCAACGTTGATCACCGTCTTGTCCGGATTCGCAACCTTCGCGCCAATTGCAGCTCCCACGCCGTAGCCCATTGTCCCCAGGCCGCCGGAGGTCAGAAGTGTGCGCGGTTTGGAAAACTTGTAATACTGCGCGGTCCACATCTGATGCTGGCCGACATCAGTTACGATAATCGCGTCTCCCTTCGTCTGCCTGTAGATCTCCTCTATCACAAAAGGTCCGGTCAGGCCTTCCTCGTTGTATTTAAGCGGATATTTCTTTTTTAATTCCTTGACAGAATCGTCCCACTCATCATGACGGTGGTCCTCGATACGTGCGTTCAGGCGCTTCAGCACTTCCCGGACATCGCCAATGATGCTGGTATCTACCTGAATGTTTTTATTAATCTCTGCCGGATCCACATCGATCTGCAGAACCTTCGCATTTCTCGCAAACGTTGCAGCGTTGCCGATCACGCGGTCGCTGAAACGGGCGCCCACCGTGATCAGCAGATCGCACTGGGAAACGCCGAGGTTTGCGGCCTTGGTCCCGTGCATGCCGAGCATGCCGCAGTACATATCCTCTCTGCCGTCAAACGCACCCTTGCCCATCAGAGAATCCGCCACCGGGGCATGCACCTTTTCCACAAAAGTTTTCAATTCGTCCGCAGCGTCTGAGCGCACCGCGCCGCCGCCGACAAACACAAAGGGCTTTTTGCACTCGTTGATCAGCTTCACCGCAGCGTCCAGGTCCTCCTCACGGATATACTCGGTGCTGCGCTCCGGCTTTTCCGGTACCTGCGGTTCAAAATCCGTGACCGCCGCAGTCACATCCTTGGGAATATCCACCAGCACCGGCCCTGGACGGCCTTCCTGTGCGATCTGGAACGCCCAGCGGATGGTATCCGCAAGCTTTGTCACATCCTTTACAATAAAATTATGCTTGGTAATCGGAATGGTCACGCCCGCAATGTCAATCTCCTGAAAGCTATCTCTCCCGAGTGAGGAAACCGCCACGTTGGCCGTAATCGCCACAATCGGAATGGAATCCATATACGCTGTCGCGATACCGGTCACAAGGTTGGTCGCGCCAGGACCCGAAGTTGCCAGGCAGACACCCACCTTTCCCGTGGAACGGGCATACCCGTCCGCCGCGTGGGACGCGCCCTGCTCGTGTGATGTCAGAATATGTGTGATCTCGCTGCTGTGCTTGTACAGCTCGTCGTAAACATTCAGAATCGTGCCTCCCGGATAACCGAAGACCGTATCCACGCCCTGCTCTTTCAGACACTCAATCACAATCTGGGAACCATTTAATTTCATCCGTATCTTTCCTTCCTGTATCTGTCTTTATATATCTTAAAATTTCTTTTATTTTATATCTTTTATTTTGTATCTCTTATTTATGCCTTCTATATCATTTTTCCTCTTTTACTGCTTCAGACTTTTTCTCCAAATACATTCTGCCGCCATAAAATGAGGCTCCCGCAGGAAAATGAATACCACAGATCGGGAATGCTCTAATCAGGAATTCCCCGGTACTTCCAGCACCGCGCCTCTGCTGGCGCTGGTCACCAGAGCCGCATAGCGTTTCAGGTAACCGGTGTTGACCTTTGGCTCTCTCGGCTGCCATGCCGCGCGGCGCTTCGAGAGTTCCTCGTCGCTGACATCCAGCGTCAGAGTACACTCCGGAATATTCACCTTGATGATGTCGCCCTCTTCCACCAGAGCGATTGTCCCGCCGACTGCCGCCTCCGGGCAGACATGTCCGATGGACGCGCCTCTGGAGGCTCCGCTGAAACGGCCGTCTGTAATCAGGGCCACCGTAGAGCCTAAGCCCATACCGGCAATCGCTGAGGTCGGATTCAGCATCTCACGCATGCCCGGGCCGCCCTTCGGTCCCTCGTAACGGATGACCACCACGTCGCCAGGATTGATTTTTCCGCCGAGAATATCGGCAATCGCGTCCTCCTCGCAGTCAAAGACGCGGGCCGGTCCCTCATGCACCATCATCTCCGGAGCAACTGCGGAACGCTTCACCACGCTGCCCTCCGGTGCCAGATTCCCCTTCAGCACCGCGAGACCGCCATTCTCACTGTAAGGATTCTCGACCGGGCGGATCACCTCCGGATTGAGGTTCACGCAGTCCTTAATATTTTCGCCAACCGTTTTCCCGGTCACGGTCATGCAGTCCAGATTCAGCAGATTTTTCTTTGTCAGCTCGTTCATCACTGCGTAAACACCGCCGGCCTCATTCAGATCCTCCATATAGGTCGGACCCGCCGGAGCCAGATGGCAGATGTTCGGTGTGCGCGCGCTGATCGCGTTCGCAATGTCTACGTCAAGCTCTACACCGGCCTCATGAGCGATCGCCGGCAGATGCAGCATGCTGTTGGTTGAGCAGCCAAGCGCCATGTCCACGGTCAGCGCGTTCATAAAGGCTTTCTCGGTCATGATATCGCGCGGACGGATATTCTTTTTCAGCAGCTCCATGACCTGCATACCGGCCTGCTTCGCCAGAATAATACGGTCTGAATAGACAGCCGGAATGGTGCCGTTCCCCTTCAGGCCCATGCCGAGCACCTCTGTCAGGCAGTTCATGCTGTTGGCCGTATACATACCGGAACAGGAACCGCAGGTCGGGCAGGCATTCTGCTCAAACTCGCTCAGTTCCTCGTCCGTCATCGTCCCTGCTGCGTGCTCCCCGACCGCCTCAAACATACTGGAAAGGCTGCGCTTGCGCCCTCTGTGGTGTCCTGCCATCATCGGACCGCCGCTGACAAAAATCGTTGGGATATTCAGGCGCGCCGCCGCCATCAGAAGTCCCGGCACGTTCTTATCGCAGTTCGGAATCATGACCAGCGCGTCAAACTGGTGCGCCATTGCCATGCACTCGGTGGAATCCGCGATCAGGTCACGTGTCACCAGCGAATACTTCATGCCGACATGCCCCATCGCGATACCGTCACAGACCGCGATCGCTGGGAACTCTCTCGGCACGCCGCCCGCCAGGGAAACGCCAAGCTTTACCGCCTCGGTGATCTTATCCAGATTCATATGCCCTGGAACCACTTCATTATACGAATTCACGATGCCAACCAGCGGCCGCTTCATCTCCTCCTCCGACAGTCCCAGCGCGTGGAACAGGGAGCGGTGCGGCGCCTGCTGTACGCCTTTTTTTACCGCGTCACTTCTCATTTTTACAAATCTCCTCTCTCGTATCATTCATACGGCAATTCATATGGCTGCAGTATTTTAAAACAGGTACGCTTACAGCCAGGCCTTCATAATAAAGGTATAGCAAACGATATAATAGCAAACGACTTTAGTCGCTTTACTATGCGCCAGACGAGCGGTCTGTCATAAGGGTTCTGCTCGCCTGTGTACTTCATTCATTTTCAGTCTTATTCACAATTCTGTTCTGTATGGCAGACAGAATAAGTTCGGCTCCCTTGCTCCAGATAATGGAAAAAATTGCTACAAAGATCAGCTGCATCCATAATTTATTCATTGACCACAGGTTTGCAAATAGGTCGAGCAGGAAAATCATCAGGAGCAGAAAAATAAAATCCAGAACTATCTTCACCTTCCTGAGTTTCTTCTCCAGTTTATTCGCGTCCTCGCTGTTTATCATAACTCCTCCTGTCCGCCTTTGGATGCTTTGGATCTCACACACGTTCTGCGATCAGCTCACCCATCTTCTCCGTGCCGACTTTTGTACAGCCTTCACTCATGATATCCACAGTACGATATCCCTCGCTCAGCACCTGCTTCACTGCGTTCTCAATCGCATCCGCTGCCTCGTCCTGATCCAGCGAGTAGCGAAGAAGCATCGCTGCGGAAAGGATTGTCGCGATCGGGTTGGCAATGCCCTGACCCGCAATATCCGGAGCAGAGCCGTGGCTCGGCTCATAAAGTCCAAGCTTTGTCTCATTCAGAGAAGCGGAGGAAAGCATTCCGATGGAGCCGGTCACCATGCTCGCCTCATCAGAGAGGATATCCCCGAACATATTCTCCGTAAGGATTACGTCAAACTGCGCCGGGTCCTTCACCAGCTGCATCGCGCAGTTGTCCACCAGCATATGGGAAAGTGCGACATCCGGATAATCCTTTGCGACCTCTTCCACCACCGTTCTCCAAAGTCTGGAGGAATCCAGCACGTTTGCCTTGTCTACGCTGCACACCTGCTTCCGGCGCTTGCGTGCAGTTTCAAATGCCTTAATCGCAATCCTGCGGATCTCATTTTCATTATATACAAGTGTGTCGGTCGCTGTCCTCAGCCCATCCTGCACTTCCGTGTGGCGTTCGCCAAAATACAGGCCGCCGGTCAGTTCGCGTACGATCACCATGTCAAAGCCATCACCAATCACTTCATCAGAAAGCGGGCAGGCTGCCTTCAGTTCCTTATACAGATAGGCCGGACGAAGGTTGGCAAATAAATTCAATGCTTTGCGGATTCCTAAAAGTCCTGCCTCCGGGCGAAGATTCGGAGGAAGCTGGTACCAGGGAGAGGTCTTCGCATCGCCGCCGATGGAGCCCATCAGCACCGCGTCGCTGGCCTTCGCAATCGCAATCGTCTCATCCGTCAGTGGTACACCGTTCGCGTCAATGGACGCGCCGCCCATCAAAAGGCTGGTGTACTCCAGCTCAAATCCATATTTTTTAGCCGCCGCATCCAGCACACGCTGTGCCTGCCGCACAATCTCCGGGCCAATCCCGTCGCCCGGTATGACCGCAATTTTGTAAGCCATATTACCTGTCCTCCTGTATGTTTTCTCATTATCATCTGTAGGTTTTCTCTGTGTTCTCTGTAATCAGGCAGAAAAGCAGCATCACCCACTGCCATTTATCCGACTTTTGTGCAACCGAAAAGTATTGCTCTGAAAACTGTATCATACAGTTTCATCTGCCGCCAATCGAACAGTTACGGATATTTTAATGATAAAAACGCCATGCAGCCTGTTCTGACGCACAGCGTTTATAATCTTGCTTCGCGAAACGATTTCTGACCGAAATTCGGAAAGCCGCGCTCTCGCCGGACATTTTGCGGTAATCAACAGTTGTTTACCATCACGCCGGACGTCTCAGGATTCCTCCCCGGCTTTCTCTACCTCCGAGATCGCCGTCTTTTTCATCGGAATTCTGCAATTTTTATTATTGCCGAACTCTACGATACAATCTTCATCCGTGAGGTCAATCACCACTCCGTAGAATCCGCTCGTTGTGAGAACTGTGTCTCCAACCTCCACGGAATTAATCAGCGCCTGCATCCGCTTCTGCTCTTTTTTCTGCGGACGAACCGCGAAAAAATACATGGCCACACCGATAATCACGATATAAATGACCAGTACGATCATACTGCTCCCGGTCGACGTCGAAGATGAGTCTGTCAATAAATTCAACATGTACTGTGCCTCCTGCTTTTCTCTATCTTTGTATATCATCCAGCCGCACTCACGGATACCTCCGAACGGCATCCTCGAAGAAGGAATCCGAATTGCGGCGACCGATGATCACACTCCTACCATAATACACAATCCTTCCCGGTGAATCAAGTGTTTTTTTGAGTTTTTGCGCCAAGTTTACATGGAAATTAAATTTTCAGGCATCATGAAAGGCAAATCAGCGCATTCTTTACCTGCGCGTAGCTTTCTGCTTTTCTCACGCTTCCTCGCCCTGCATATAGCATTCTATTTTTTCTTTTTTAAACGCCTCATACCGTTCCTGCTCAATCGCTTCGCGGATTTCCTCCATCAGATGATTGTAAAAATAAAGGTTGTGCAGCACACAAAGCCGCATGCCCAGCATTTCCTTCGCCTTCAGCAGGTGACGGATGTATGCGCGGCTGTAATGACGGCAGGCCGGGCAGCCACATCCTTCCTCGATGGGCGAGCCGTCCATCTCATATTTCGCGTTAAACAGATTGAGCTTGCCATGATTCGTATACACATGGCCATGGCGGCCGTTCCTGCTCGGATAGACGCAGTCAAAAAAGTCAACGCCGCGCGCGACACCTTCCAGGATGTTGATCGGAGTCCCCACTCCCATCAGATAGGTCGGCTTATCTGATGGCAAATAAGGTACCACTTCGTCCAGAATATGGTACATCTGCTCGTGCGATTCCCCGACTGCGAGGCCTCCTACCGCATAGCCGTCCAGATCGAGCTCCGTGATTCGTTTCGCATGTTCAATGCGGATATCCTCATAAATCGCTCCCTGGTTGATGCCAAAAAGCATCTGATGCGGGTTGATGGTATCCGGAAGCGCGTTCAGCCGGGCCATCTCATCTTTGCAGCGTATCAGCCAGCGCGCCGTGCGGTCCACAGAGGCCTGCACATAGCGGCGGTCCGCCACGCTGGACGGGCATTCATCAAAAGCCATTGCTACCGTAGATCCCAGATTGGATTGAATTTGCATGCTTTGCTCCGGTCCCATAAAAATCCTGCGGCCATCAATATGCGACTGGAATGTCACGCCCTCTTCCTTTATTTTCCGCATACTTGCGAGTGAAAAGACCTGAAATCCGCCGGAATCCGTGAGAATCGGCCGCTCCCAGTTCATAAATTTATGAAGACCGCCCATCTTTTTTACCACTTCATCCCCCGGGCGCACATGTAGATGGTAGGTGTTTGACAATTCAATCTGCGTGCCAATCTCATACAGATCCGTTGTCGCCACCGCGCCTTTAATCGCCGCGACCGTCCCAACATTCATAAACACCGGTGTCTGCACCGTTCCATGCACTGTCTCAAATACCGCGCGTTTCGCGAGATGATCTCTTTTTATTATTTTGTACATCCAGTATCCTCCTTGCCGGCAGCCGCCTGATTTTCACCGCCTCATGTATCTTACAGACTGTCTCGAAATAAATCAAGTAAAAACGAAAAAGATTTCCCGCACGGATAGTGGGAAACCTTTTCATCACAATAACTCATTACTAAACCATCACAAAATTGCCGATAGCAAACTCATGAAGGAAAACAGCCGCGCGCGAACTGTAAATTCAACGTGCAGAGCCATTCATGTTTTGTCAACCTTCTCCATCCGGACTTCCAGGCCAAGGCGAATCTTCTGTCTGCGTCCGAACATGTCAACCTCCAGATACGCTCTGCGTTTATGATAATCAATTTTTTTAATCAGAGCTTCCTTACCTACCAGCGGACCTGAAAGGATCCGTACCTGGCTGCCTTCAAGAATCCCCTGTGAAACCTCCGCGACCTGCTGCTCTCCACAAAATCCCTGCAAAAAAAGGACTTCCTCATCCGTGAGTGGAATAATTTCGTCACCCACGCCGATCATTTTCGTCAATCTAGATACCTTCCGCAGACTCAGCCGCAGCTCATCCAGCTGATCAGTTATCATAAAAACATAGCCCGGAAAAAGAACCTTCTTCCGGGTACTCCACTCACCGTGAAGCTTCCTCTGTTCTTCATAAAAAGGGATAAAACATTGCCGCAGCACCTGAGGAGACAGTAATGAATCACACTGCATCCGGATCTTTTCCTCTGCCCCGGTCTGAACCTGTACTACATACCACAATATTCCCTGGCCCCTCCTGTCTTTTCCATGGGCAGATCCATTCTGCCTCATGATTCCAGTGACGCCCCCCCGCAAAACTCGACGGCGACCGAAAAACAATGATTGATGCGTAGTTTTGTTGCGCAGATTTTGTTGCGCAGGTTTCATTATAGTATGATTATCCCCATTTTTCAATGAAATTTTCCGGATACAAATATAAAAATTTTGATACTTTCACGTATTATTTTATATACATTTGCTCAATCTTTCATAACATCTCTGTCTTTTACCGGCGCAGCAGAACCCCAAGGGCCTCCGCAATCATGTCGGCCGTTCCTTCTACTCCAAAACGCGAACTGTCAATCATCAAAGCAGAACAATCTCTCGGAGAACGTATTTCCGGGCAGTATTTTCTCTGGTAATACGTGCGCGCCATGTCGACCTCGCGAATCATTTTTCTGGCCGTTTTCTCGTCCATCATCAGCGTTTCCACACAGTTTTTCAGCCGTTCCTCATAGGGAGCATAAATATAAACACTCAGATGGTTGGGAAAGTCTCTGAGAATATAATCGCCGCAGCGCCCCACAATAATACAGGAGCCTTTTGACGCAGCATCCAGTATAATATTTTTTTCTGTCTCAAAAATCTCATCGCTGATATTATACGTAGTCAGGCTCATCCGGTAATTTTTACGTAAAAAGAAGGAGCTTTTCGCCTTTTCCTCCTCATCGCTGACCAGCGAAACCGAGTGACCGGTACGTTTTGCGGCTGCCTCTACGATATCCCTGTCCCAGAACTCGACCCCCAGCTTTTCCGAGAGTCTCTGCGCTACCGTGCGTCCCAGAGACGCAAACTCACGCGAAATCGTAATTACAAAATGATCGTCCATCTTACCGCCTCCCTCGCTATCCATGTGAAATATGTCCCCCGCAATCCAGCAAGGCTTTGCACTCCTGATCGCTTAATGTCAATCCTCAGAGACAACCTGCAAACCGCCAGCTGTCAGCCGTCAGGCACTCATCACCAGTCACTGCCCGGCTGCCACTACATCCGCCGGCTTTTTTGCCCCTTCCTTCATGCGCTTCTGCATATGGCGCACGACGCAGGACAGGGTAAAATTGATCACAAAATAAACCACACACGCAAACCCGAATAACACGAATACGTCCGAAACATTAATGACTCCCGTGCCGTTGTAACGGTTTGCAGAGCTCATAATCTGCTTGGTGCGCGCCATCAGCTCAATGACAGCCACGTTTGCCAGATAAGAGGAATCCTTAATCGTGGTGATGACCTGCGAAAGCAGGGTCGGAATGATATTCCTGTAAGCCTGCGGAAGCACGATGTAAACCATCACCTGCACGGTATTGAAACCCTGCGAATGTCCGGCCTCAAACTGTCCCTCCGCTACAGAATTCAGACCTCCGCGCACAATTTCCGCGATAACAGAGGAGGTAAATAATACCAGGGCAACTGCTCCCTTAAACAAAAGCTTGACATCCGCCGCGGAATTCAGTCCGAACATTTTCCGGTCAAGAAAAAACGGTGTCGGGCAGAAAACCAGGCAGATAAAAATCCACAGAAGAAGCGGCGTGTTGCGGAATACTTCAATATAAACCGTCGCAATCCAGCGGAAAATCCTGGTCCTGCCGCTGTTGCAGTAATTCCGCACCAAAGCGAGAACCGACCCGATCAGAATTCCGAATCCGACCGCGACCACAGAAATAATCAGGGTGAAAACGACCCCCTTCATCAGATATTGCAGGATTGCGGTATTGGTAAGCATTGAAAGGCTCGCCTTCCATGTATTCATGCGCTCTCCACCCCTTTCTCCGTGCTGCCGCGTCCGGCTACCGTGACTCTCTGATCTCTCTGCTTCAGTCTCGCCTCCCAGGTGCTGGCGATCTTCGACAACGGGAAGCAAATAATAAAGAACAAGACGCCGCTCACCAGATAAGCCGGACCATACGCGCCTCCCGTCGTCGCGCCGGTCACAAAGCTGTAGGTCAGCGAAATCAGATCCGTCCCGCCGATAATATACAGGCAGGAGGTATTCTTAATCAGGTTTACCACCTGGTTTACCATTGGAGGGAGAATAATCTTGATACTCTGCGGCAGAATAATATAATACATTTCTCCAAAATAATTGAAGCCCTGTGACTGGGCGGCCTCAAACTGCCCTTTCGGAATCGATTCAATGCCTGCACGGATCACCTCGGCCATATAGGCGCCATGATAAATCCCCAGCGAAACAATACCCGTGCGGATGATACCGATGCTGTGACCGGAAAAAGCAAGCGCATAGTAAATAAAACAGAGCTGGAGCATCACCGGCGTATTCTGGATAAATTCCACATAAACACGCGCAATCGCCTTGAGCACCTTATTGTGGCCTGTGGCAAACAGTCCCAGCACAATGCCGATCACCATCGCGAGCAGAATCGCCAGTATGGCTGTCTGCACCGTGGTGGCAAGGCCGTGCAGAAACGTCGCCCGGTAGGTCCAGACCTTTTGCCACGCCGTCACTGAAAAAATTCCTGACATTCTTTTCCTCCAAGATTGTAAGTATTCATTACAGAGACACTTCGGACATCGCGAAATACCCTGCGGATATCCGAAGTGTGCCATTTTACAATTGATTCACCACTTGCAGCTGTTCATAACCTTTGCAGAAACGGCCGTGTTTTAGCTCATCAGTCGAGCGCGTACTCCTCGATAAAGCCATCGATCGTGCCGTCATTCAGCCAGCGGTTGATCAGAGTGTCTACGTAAGCCGAAAATCCGGAATCCTTTGTAGTCGCTACGCCATACTCCTGCGGAGCAAACTCTGCATCAATGTAGGAGCGGCCTTCTGTCTTGTAGATCGCCAGGATTGACTTGTCTACGCAGAACGCATCTATTTCGTCGGACTCCAGTGCTGTGGAGATTGCGGGATAATCGTCGTACTGGCGGAAGGATACGCCGTCGGTCCAGAGTGCCGCGTCGAAGGTTTCCGCATCGTAGCCTTCTCCTTCAATCACACCAGCTTCTATCATCGCCTCTACCAGCGATCTCGCTGAGGTAGATCCTGAAGAAACACCTACCGTCTTGTCAAGAAGTCCTTCCAGATCTGTAATCTCGCTGGAATCCTTTACCAGAACGGTTACATGGTCGGTATAGTACGGGGTGGAGAAATCCCAGCTTTCTCTTCTCTCATCTGTAATCGTAAAGGTGGCAATGACACAGTCGATATCGCCGGAATCCAAAAGCTCCGTTCTCGTCGCGGCGGTAACCGTTGTAAACTCAACGTCTACGCCGAGCTCTTCCGCAATCAGATTTGCGATGTCAATCTCCATGCCGGAGTATTCACCTGTCAGGGTATCCTGATAACCAAAGCCTTCAACAGCGTTCTTGACACCTACGCGAAGAATGCCGCGGTCAATGATCTCCTGGATATCTTCTGTAATGACCAGCGGTGCTTCTGTCTCCGCTTCTGTCTCTACTTCTGTCTCCTCCTCCGCAAACGCCATGGTTCCGCAAAGAGATACTGCCATTGCGAGCGAAAGACCCAGTGCGAGCAATTTTCTCATCTTCATAATGATTCCTCCTGCTTTTTTGTTCTTCTGGAAAGCAACCGCCAGTCACTTCCCGGCCCGTTTCCTGTTATTTGGCAGAATGATGTTTCACACCTGCGCAGCAAAACGGGCATTTTACAGTTACTCTCATGCAACGATTCAGAACAACCGTCCACCTTTCATGGACTGACCGCCATATAAAATGCTCTGAACAATCACATACTTTATAACCATTCAAGACAGGGTGTTGTGCCGCTTTGTAATATTCCACCACATCACTGCGCAGCACAAACGCTGAATTGAAGTGCTATCAATAATAAAAGGATTGACACTTACCGTTTCTTACAGTTCATACAGATTACGTCTTTATCAGCTCTGCGTTTTCTACGCTGCTAGAAATAGGAACTACCGAAAGCATTTACTTCCGGATAATTTTCCCAAGAAACTGCTTCAGCCGCTCATTCTGCGGATTCTCAAAGAAATGATCCGACTTCCCTTCCTCAAGGATCTGGCCGTCCGCCATAAAGACCACCCGGTCAGCGACCTCCCGGGCAAAGCCCATCTCATGTGTCACTACAACCATCGTGATCTTCTCATGGGCCAGCTTAATCATGACATCCAGCACCTCCTGAATCGTCTCCGGATCCAGCGCGGAGGTCGGCTCGTCAAAAAGAATGATCTTCGTCTGCGCACACAGGGCTCTGGCAATCGCGATACGCTGCTGCTGACCGCCCGAAAGCGTCGTCGGATAAACATGAGCCTTATCACTAAGGCCCACCACCTCCAGATAATGATAAGCGAGCTGCTCCGCTTCCTCCTTACTCTTGTGATGAAGCTTCATCGGCGCCAGCGTCAGGTTTTTCAAAACGGACATATGAGGATACAGGTTAAACTGCTGGAATACCATCGACATGTTCTCCCGGACAATCTTTGTCTTATTCCGGGTGGTGATCTCCTGGCCGTCAATATACACATGTCCGCTCGTCGGAGTTTCAAGGAAATTCATGCACCTGACCGTCGTTGACTTGCCGGAGCCGGAAGGTCCGATGATAACCAGCTTTTCCCCCTCCGCCACTTCCAGATTCACATCCTTTAACACATGCAGGTCGCCGAAATATTTATTGACATTTTCCAGTTTGATCATAAAAAATTCTCCTTCAGAGTATAAAAAACAACGAAAAAAGGCGTCAGGGACTATTCCCAGACGCCTTTGCCTTTTATGTATGATAATTCAAATCAGAATCTGTGTCAAGCTTTTTTTCATCATTCATCCAGATTTTTAACCACTATGTCGATCAGCGCGCGAAAATCATCCTCAGCCTGCCCTGCGTAATTCTGCGCCTGAACCGACAATCTGTCACTGCAGTTCGCGAATTGATTAAATGATTCCGTAAGCGCGTTATATCTTGCCACAATGGAAGCAGCCCGTTTGGATAATTGTATATCCGAATATCTGCTGCGTTCCGACACAACATATATCTTCTGCATAACGCTGTGCAATCTGGGATGAGTGGCGTTCAAAAGTTCCTGGTCACTTTCTCTGATCGCGTCCCTGAAATCATTCAGAATTTCGTATAGTTGCTGCAGAAGCTTTGTAAAGTCACTTCTCATGGACATTCCCGCGCTCGAGTGCTCACTCACAGAGGCCGGCCGCGAAGCTGGTCTCGTATTTTTCGCGCAGGTTCTTTCACTGCACTCAGCCAGCCCGTCCATTTCCATCAGCTTTTTATAAAACATTGCCTCATCTGCATATTTGTATTTATGAATGTTCTGCAGCCGACCTGTTCTCATTCTCATTCCGTCCGGCATTTCAACATTCTCTCTGAGGAAAATCAAAAGTCTCTTTTCCACACGGTCTCTGGCAAAGTCCAGTTCATCTCTGCAATTTGAGGAATCAATATAAAAAGCGGAAATCATCGCGATAAATACATGACACTTCACTATATGAGAGGCAATATTTTCACTCCACTCCGTTCCGGGGTCGATTCCTTCATCATACCATACACGGATGCCCTGCTCCTGAAGATGTCGAATCACAGGCAGCGTTTCCGCCATATCACGATGCGCATAGCTGATAAAAACATACGGTTTCTCTCCCTTATAGGGCGGAAGATATCGTTCCCCCTTCGCGTTCGAAGTCCCTTCTGAATTCCAAAGCGGATTTTGAAAAATATTCTGAAAGTTCTTCTGCGCGCAGGATTCCTCTTCCGCTCTGTTTATTTTTTCCAGCTTCGAATCCTCCAGCAGCAGAATATCCGCTAAATGATCTTTGTATTCTGGAGAATACACAAGAAACAGAGACGTACTCTCGCCAAGCGTTCTTCTTCCGTTTACAATCGAATAATCCTCCAGCAGCTTCTCCGTGTTTCTACGGTAAAAATCATATAAACCACCCGGGAAAAATCCGGCATAAAACTCATGTGAAAACGCGATAATCCTGGTTGTGATCCTGACTTCTCTGCCATCCTGTCTGAGCATTCTGACAATACGTTCCGCCAGACTGATCACGGCCCCCGCGCCAAACCCGCCGAAAGAAGAGAGGATAAATACGAGCTCAATATGGGTTTCATCTGCCGCGATCCCGTCAAAAAAATGATCCAGTTCCGATATGCTGTCCATGAAAGCAAAAGACCTTCCCAGATCCATATTTCCGGCAAATCCTCCGCTAAAATTTGGTATCAGGCAAAGCTCGCCGGCGGGATATTTGGAACAGGCTCTTTTATCCGTGTCACAATAGATCATCCGGGTCTCCCTGCCCGCCCCAAGCTGGGGCGCCGCCTCAAGCAGTGTTTCGCATCCAATTCCTCCTAACGCGATGTAGAATTTCATACAGGTTCTCCTCTCGTATTATTTCTCTTTTAAAGTGTCTTCCAGAAAGCCCGGATCGCGCCGGCATCTGTCTTTACGGAACCCTGCACGAAAAATGGTTTACCGCCTCCGCGCCCGTTCAATGTCTGATTCAAAGCTTTCACCAGAGCACGCAGATCGCCGCCCTTCTCGCCGACTGCGTATTTGAACGTGCCGTCTCCATTATCTGAAAATACCGCGCACCGTCCGCCGCAGGTCTCCATGACCGCTACAGCCAGCTTGCGCACACTCTCCGAATCCATCTCTTTTTCCAGCAAAAGTGTGTCCCCTGTGCCGGCAAGCCGCTCTGCTTCCTGTGCAAAGAGCTTTTCTTCCAGCGCAGTCACTCGGCCCTTCAGGCGATAGTTTTCATCCATGCTTCGCTTTACTGCATCCGCAGTCTGAGCAGGTTTCGCGGAGAGCAGCACAGAAATCTGATGATTCTGCTCATTTACCAGGTTCAGGTAATCCAGCACTCGCTTCCCGCTGATCATCTCTACCCGGACACCCTCACGGAATTTCACGACCGACAGAAGCTTCACCATTCCGATCTCACCGGCACGGGCCACATGAAGCCCGCAGCAGGCGCACATGTCGGCGTTTGGAAACTCTACAATCCGCACCTCGCCAGTCAGCTCTTTTTTGCTTCGATAGGGCAGACTCTTTAATTCCTCCGCCGACGGATAAAAGATGTGCGTCTCCTCGTTCTGCCAGATGACCTCGTTGGTCCTGGCCTCGATCTCCCCCAGAGCTGCCATGTCCAGTTCTCCATTGAAATCAATGGTAATCACATCGCTGCCCATATGAAAGCCGACATTGTCATAGCCATAAGCGGCGTGCACCAGCCCGCTCACAATATGCTCGCCGGAGTGCTGCTGCATCAGGTCAAAACGCCATGCCCAGTCAATTTTCCCGCAGACGGTTGTGCCTGCGGCGAGCGGCGCGTCCGTGTAATGAATCAGCTCTCCGTTTTTCTCGTGAACCTCCAGGACTTGGACGATGGCAGGCTTCTCCGTTTTCAGCGGCCTGGCAGTCATCGTTTGAATTTCCGCATCCGCATTTGCGTCTTCTTTCGCCTGCATCCTGACAGCAGCATCTGCCTCAGGGGCGGATACTGTATGCGAGATTTCCACAATTGGCTGCAAAATTCCCGTGTCATAGGGCTGCCCGCCGCCCTCCGGATAAAATGCCGTTGCCGAAAGCACAAGTTCAAATCCCTTTTTCCCTTCTCGGCAGTCCAATACCGTTGCGGTGAATTCTTTTATGTACGCGTCCTTATAAAATAACCGTTCCGTTTTCATATGTCCGCCTTTCCTATTACTATAATTCCATGTCTGAACGGAAGCTGCCGTCAGCTTTTCCGCTTACGCGACATCTCCTGATACACGAACCACAAACCGGGCAGAAATCAAAAGTCCCTCTGCCTCGTTTTCGGTCTTTTCACGCTGTGCGCAGCCAGTTCCGGGGGCATTTACAGAGACGAGGCCTCACTTACCTCATTTTCAGTCCAGCCGCTCATTTTCGTTCTCATAGCACTCGCTGAACCGGGCAGCAAAAGCAGGCGGTTCATTTTTCGCGTAGAGATGAGAGATATCCCCGAACGCGCTCGCGCGAAAGCTCACAATGCCTTTCCGGCGTTCTTCTGTCACAACCGTGGTCACGGAAGACGGCGCGGCGCAAAGGCCATGCCAGAGCACCATCGGCGAGGCCCCGATCAGGTGGGCAAGCAATACACAGCCGACTCCGAAATGGCAGAAAAAGACGATGGTATCGTTATTTCCCTGTTCCGTGCGGTAGAGATGGCCCTCCCGTACATACCCATATTGCTTCAGAAGCCCGTCAAAGCTTCTGGTCACATAGTCATATTCCTCTTTCACATGCGCTTCGCTCATGATGGACGGTTCATACCATCGATCCGGCAGATAAAAGCGCTCGTCGGCCGTCCAGTCCTGCGGCAGCCAGTCCCAGGAAACCGGAGAATTCTCGCGGTCCGGCCGGTTGATGCGGGGCGAAAATTCGCGCAGCCACTCGCACTGGGTAGCTGTACGGTTCATTTTTTTCAAGGTCGGCGATGCTGTATCTCTCGCGCGTCCGAGCGGAGAGACATAAAAATCGCGGACATCCAGCTTTGCGATGCGCTCCGACAGATACTCTGCCTCCTTCCAGCCTTTTTCCGTCAGGGAATCAATCGAGTAATCCGGATCGCCGTGGCGTATAATCAACAGTTTCATTGCTTCTCCTTTGCTAAATCAGGGGCTTTGCAGCCCCTGATAAGTCGTTTCATCACATCTTCTTAATCCGTTCCAGCGCTGCGACGGTATTTTCATAGGTGCCAAACGCGGTCAGCCGGAAATATCCTTCCCCGCTCGGGCCGAAGCCGGATCCCGGAGTACCGACGACGTTCGCGTTCTCGAGCAGATAATCAAAGAATTCCCAGGAGGTCATTCCGTCCGGCGTCTTCAGCCAGATATAAGGCGCGTTCACACCGCCGGATACCGTATAGCCGGCTTCCTGCAGCCCTTCCTTGATGACCTTTGCATTGTTCATGTAATAAGCCACCTGCTTCGCGAGCTGTGCCTTGCCTTCCGGCGAATAAACCGCTTCGCCGGCGCGCTGCTGGATGTACGGTGCGCCATTGTACTTGGTGCCATGGCGTCTCGCCCAGAGGGAATGAAGCATCACATCCCTGCCGTCCACATGAGCCACCAGATCCTTCGGAATAACCGTATAGCCAAGACGCACCCCGGTAAATCCCGCGTTTTTGGAGAAAGATTTGAGTTCGATCGCGCAGGTACGGGCACCCTCACACTCAAAAATCGTGTGGGGCACATCCGGCTCAGAAATATAAGCCTCATAGGCGGCATCATAGATGATGACCGCGCCGACCTTGTTTGCGTAATCCACCCACTCCTGCAGCTGTGCCTTGGTGATGGTCGCTCCGGTCGGATTATTCGGGAAGCAGAGGTAAATCAGATCCGGCGTCTCCTTCGGAATCTCCGGCGCGAAATTGTTCGCTGCCGTACACGGCATGTAGATCACATCGCTCCACATCTCTGTCTGCGAGTCATAGGTGCCTGTGCGTCCCGCCATGACGTTCGTGTCTACATAAACCGGGTAAACCGGATCGCAGACAGCAATTTTATTGTCTACGCTGAAAATCTCCTGAATATTACCGGAGTCGCACTTCGCGCCGTCCGAGACGAATATCTCATCTGCCGCGATGTCGCATCCGCGGTCCGTGTAATCATTTTTCGCGATGGCACTGCGTAAAAACTCGTAGCCCAGATCCGGCGCGTATCCATGGAAAGTCTCCGCCCTGCCCATCTCATCCACTGCCCCATGCAGCGCGTCAATAATGACCGGCGCAAGCGGCTGCGTCACATCACCGATGCCAAGGCGGATCACGGTCTTGTCCGGATGCGCCGCCTGAAATTCATTGACCTTTTTCCCAATCGTGGAGAAAAGATAGCTGCCCGGCAGCTTGAGATAATTGTCATTGATCTTAAACATAAAAGCCTCCTCTTTATTTATGAAATCATAAACGACTGACTGAAGATCGTTTAATTTTACTTTGCTCTATTCTGATGAAAACCATGCAGACTGTCGTTTCATAACCGTTCAGCGCCTTCACAGCTGCACCATTTCTATAATGCCAGCATATGGAGCCATTTTGCGAACATGAAACAGATCAGCCGGGCATTATAATTGTATTTCCCCGTCAAACACGGTCACCGCAGGTCCGGTCATGAAGACGGTATCTTTTTCGCGGTCCCAGGTGATCTGCAGATCGCCGCCCCGCAGCTTCACTGTCACGGTCTCCTCTGTCCAGCCATTTAAAATACAGGCGACCGTCACCGCGCAGGCCCCCGTGCCGCAGGCAAGCGTCTCCCCGGAACCACGCTCCCAGACACGCATCTGTACCGTTTTCCGGTCCAGCACCTTGATGAATTCTGTATTGACCCGGTCCGGAAACAGCGGATGATTCTCAAACTGCGGCCCGATTTTCTCTATGTCCAGACCGTCCACATCCCTTACCGGCACCACACAGTGCGGATTGCCCATAGAGACACAGGTGATGTTGACATTCATTCCGGCCGTCTCAAAGGGCTCTCCGATGATCGGCGTATGAATGTCCGGTTTGTCATCGGGCGCGCAATCTCCTGACAGGCACCATGCGATCATTCTGTTAGCAGGGTTCTTATACAAGACCTCCGTATTGACCGGAATCTGCTCCGGATCCAGGACCGGTTTTCCCATATCCACGCGCACCCGGCTGACCCGGCCTCTTGCTGCCAGCGCAATATGTACAGAAGTACTGCTATTGTATGCCGTCTCCGTCTTAACCGCCTGCGGCTCCTTCTCTTCCGGTCCCTCCACCGTCAGATCCAGATATTTGATACCACTCTTCGTCTCCACGCTGATCTGTGTCTTGTCGGTCAGGCCATAATCATAGACATATTTCGCCACACAACGGATCCCGTTGCCGCACATTGCGCCCAGCGAGCCGTCCGCATTGTACATCTCCATCTGAAAATCTGCCACCTCAGATGGTTTGATGAGGATCAGACCGTCTGAACCGATGCCGAAATGCCGGTCGCTCACGCGGACCGCCGCTGCAGATGGATCTGCGACCTGCTCCTTAAAACAATTGACGTAGACATAATCATTTCCCAAACCATGCATTTTAGTAAATTTCATTTTTGTCTTCTCCGCTTTCCATGTAAATCAAGCTGCTTTTGAATAATCCATAATAAAAATTTTACTTGCAATCTTCTCCAGGATGTCCAGAATTTCTTCGATTCTTTCCAAAACTGAGGAACTAAATAGCTCCTCACCGCATCAGCGCAAAGAGCATCTGCGCGGTCTCGACCATGTTCGTGCCGCTGTCCATGCTGGTCTTCTGCAGGTAGCGGTGCGCTTCCTCCTCGGTCATGCCGTTGCGCTCCATCAGCAGAGATTTTGCGTCTGCGATCAGCTTTTTTTCCTCCTCGCTGCGGTGCGGAGCCATCATCCGCTTCTGCCGCCTGCGCCGTTCCTGATTACTGATCAGGGTCTCCAGAGAGTCCAGCAGATCATTGATATGAAAAGGCATGGTCACCAGCAGCACGCCTTCCTTAATCCCTTCGCCGACTACACGGGCAGACGCGACCAGCAGCATCGCGAAGGACGAAGGCATATCTTCGCAAAGTTCTGAATAAATCATGTCCGGCAGCTTATATCCGCAGACAATGATGCCTGCTCCGAGCCGGTCAGCCGCAGAAAGAGCACCCGCGCCGCTGGTACAGACAGCGCCGACCGGATAGCCGCTGCGGACCAGCAGGTTTCTGACATTTTTTGCGTCCTCTGGCTTCGGAAAAGCTACCACTATATTTACATTTGCCATCTGATTCCTCCTGTCTGCCTAAAGCCCCTATGACAGAACGATCAGACCTTCGCCAGGTAGTGGTCCAGTTCCCACTGGCTCACGCTGGCCTGGTATTCTTCCCATTCTTCCTTTTTCGCTTTCATGTAGCGTTTTGTCACGTGTTCGCCGAGGACGCCGCAGATAAAGCGGTCTTCTTCCAGCGCCTCAACGGCCTCCAGAAGCGTAACCGGCAGACGCTCGACGCCTTTGGCCTTCAAATCCTCCGCCGTCAGCGCGTAAAGGTTTTCGTCCATATTTTCCGGCGGCATGATCTGGTGCTGGATGCCGTCCAGTCCTGCTGCCATGCAAACTGCATATGCAAGATAAGGATTTGCCGCATTGTCCGGACTGCGCAGCTCGATGCGCTTTGTACCGTTGCCCATAATCGGAATCCGGATCAGCGGAATACGGTTTTTCGCGGACCAGGCGACATGGACCGGTGCTTCAAATCCCGGCACCAGTCTTTTATAAGAATTAACAATTGGATTCGTCACAGCGGTCACCGCGCGAATATGCTTTAAAAGTCCCCCGATGAACCAGCGACCTTCCTGGCTCAGATGGATGGGATCTGCCGCATCATAGAATATATTTTTCCCGTCCTTTGTCAAAGACATATTGATATGCATGCCCGAGCCGTTGACACCGGCGACCGGCTTCGGCATAAAGGACGCGTGAAGACCATGACGCTTGGCCACCGTCTTTACAGCAAGGCGAAAGGTCATAATCCCGTCCGCGCTCTGCAGTGCCTCGTCATAGCGCAGGTCAATCTCGTGCTGTGCCGGAGCCGCCTCATGATGCGAGGACTCCACGACATAGCCCATCTCTTCCATCGTAAGAATCATATCCCTGCGGGCATTTTCCCCCAGGTCAATCGGCGCGATGTCAAAATAGCCGGCCTGCTCGTGTGTGAGCGTGGTCGGTCGGCCCTCATCGTCCGTGTGAAACAGGAAAAACTCGCATTCCGGCCCAGCCTCCAGCCGGAAACCCATCTCTTCGGCCTGCGCAATCACACTTTTCAAAATAAAACGCGGATCCCCGCCGAACGGAGTACCGTCCGCATAGAAAACATCACAGATAAAGCGGGCCACCTTGCCATTCTGCGGTCTCCAGGGAAAGATCAGAAACGTATCCAGATCCGGGTGCAGGCACAGATCTGAGCGTTCAATCCGCGCAAATCCTTCGATCGAAGCGCCGTCAAACGTGACCTTATTATCCAGGACGCGGTCCAGCTGGTTGACCGTCACAGCCAGATTTTTCAGAGTACCGAACATATCCGTAAACTGCAGCCGGATAAACTGCACATCTTCTTCCTCAATAATCCTGTAAATATCTGCTCTCGTATACTTACTCATAGTCCACCTCTTCTATAAAATACAAAGCCTCACAGCGAGTGCGCGGCGCTCCCGTGCGTAAAGAAAGCGTTCCCCCTTAAAAGAAAGGAAGAACGCCCTTGTTCATCCTGCCCAAATGATAGCAGTCCCCTATTTTTTTGTCAACCGTTTTCTGATGTCTCCGTGTTCGCACTTCCTACACAGTCCGCTCCCATTTTCTAAGCCACAATTGCGTATCCTGATAAATCCGCACCCGCAACCTGTCATCCATTCTCCGATCTCAGCATCCCGCTGAGCATTTCGGAGCCGCTCTCTTCCGCGATATTGACGGAATGATTAGCGATACGTACAAAGCTGTCGAGAATCTCAACAAAGGTGAGACCTTTTTCGAAGGAGCACTGCCCGGCCTTCAGGCGGTCCATATGACTGGCCTGCGCTTTAGAAGCCTTCTTCGTGATCCGATGCTCCCGCTTGCGGATATCCACCCACATTTCCGGTGTGAAGCTATGCTTGCAGAACAGTTCTACCGTGGTGTCAAACAGTGCCAGATCCAGATCAAAAATCTCCAGAAGGTCGTCTCTGGCCTGGTCGGAAAATGGCTCACCCGCTTCCAGGCTTGTCTCATTCTGTCCGCTGATCACCACCGCGTGATCCCCGATGCGCTCCAGATCATTGATCGCGTTAAATGCGCTGGTCATGTAGCGCGAGACGGAAGCCGGCATCTCGGTAGCGTTGATCGTTGTCAGATACTCGGTAATCTCGGAAGCCAGATAATCGATTACGTCTTCGGTATCGCGCAGCTGCTGCACACCGGCCATGTTCTGGTTTTTCACAATCTCTCTGGCCCGGGAAAGGTTCTCCCGTACAAGGCCTGCCATCCGCTCGACCTCTCTGCCGACCTGCAGCGTCACAACAGCCGGGGAAGCCGCCTGCATGTTTTTATCGATATATTCCAGGCGGAAGGCGTTCTCATGTGCCTGTTTGGGGATAATACGGTAGGTCCATTTCACGACCACGTTGGTCATCGGCAACAGAATCAGACCTGTCACTACTTTAAATAAAATATGGTAGACAGAGATCTGGAACATCGCGCTCGGCACCAGCGCCTCGATCCAGTCCGTAATCGGAAGGAGAATCGTAAGAGGTACAAAAATGACAGCACCGACCACGTTGAAGATCAGATAGATCAGCGCGGCGCGCTTGGCATTGTTTCTCGCGTTGAAAGCAGAGAGAATCGGCGGCGTCGAGGAACCGACGTTAATACCGCAGATCACAAAAGCAGCGAAATGAAGCGGCATCAGGCCCTGCAGGGCAAGCGCCTGCACAACACCAACCGCCGCGGATGAGCTTTGAATCACAGCGCAGAGAATCACGCCGATGATGAATCCGAGCGCCGGATTGGTCGCATGTGTAATAAAATTCAGAAATGCCGGAGAGTCCTTCAGAGGAGACATCGCGGTACTCATGGAATGCAGTCCCTGGAACAGAAGTCCAAATCCCAGGATAACCTGGCCAATGTAGCTGGTGCGCTTCTTTTTGGTATACATCATCATCGCCGCACCGGCAAAAATACAGACTGGCGCGATGCCGGACACATCCAGCGCAATCAGGACACTGGTAATCGTAGTACCGATATTGGCACCGAAAATCACACCCGTCGCCTGGGCCAGATCCATAATACCCGCATTGATAAAGCCCATGACCATAACCGTAGTCGCGGATGACGACTGAATCACGATCGTGACAAGCGCGCCCAGCAAAAAGCCCATCACCCGGTTGCGCGTCAGGGTTTCCAGCAGGTCTTTCATTTTCGGACCCGCCGCAAGCTCCAGTCCCTCTCCCATATATTTCATACCAAACAGAAAAAGGCCCAGACTTCCAAATAATGAAATAATATTACCTATACCCATCTGTCTTTTTCAGGGAAACGCCGTTGTCTCCCTTCCTCCTTGTGTGTATCCGCAGCTGCCCTGTACGGTGACAGTTACGTGCATCCTGATTTACGCTGCCTGCGGATTGCTCCGCATATGTGCCTGTAGATTTCCTTTATCTTGTCCATTTCCGCACTTTATTCCTGCGCCAATAACTACTCCTCTTCATCAGCAGGCGCACGATACCTGTGGCGCAATTTTTAACGAATATACCTTACCACAAATGAGAAGGAAATGCAAAAGAAATGTAAGATTTGCGTAAATGTTGTGTAAAAGTATGGGATTAGCTGCGTTTTGGGAAAAAAGTCTGTCAAAATTGCCAAGTCTAATGTGAGCGCGGTGTGCCATAAGGATTGCCGACGCAATCGGAGAATTTCTTATACTGCGGGATGCGGGCATCCCACACTTCGCATGGGATATTCCTTGTCCGGCCCTGCGCATAAATAGAAAGGGCCGCATTCCTTTTTGACAGGACTGCGGCTCCCTTTGTGATTTTTCGCTTTCAATCTACTTTTTCTTCGTCCGGCTCATGACCACACTCTGAATAATCAGGAACAGGCAAAGCATGCCGGCGATCGTGATGCCAGTCCACCAGGCGTCATCCAGTCCGATAGAGGACACGATGTTCTGAATCGTGTTCAGCGACAGTACACCAAACAGGGTGCCGATCACATTGCCCACGCCGCCCGTCAGCAGCGTCCCTCCGATGATGGAGGATGCGATCGCGTTCATCTCCATGCCGTTCGCGTTGGAGGTCGCAGCGCTGCCGATGTGCATGAAGTAAACAAAGCCGCCAAGTCCCGCGAGGAGACTGCAGATGACATGCGACATAAACTTGGTGAACTTGACGTTGATACCAAGCATCAGCGCGCTCTGCTTGTTGCCGCCGACCGCATAGAAATTACGCCCGAATTTTGTATAGCGCAGCATCAGGAACATCAGGATCACGACAATCAGGGCAATCACCGAACCAAGCTCTATCGTCGTATTTATGTAAGTCCCCTTTTTGTTGTAATAGCCAAGTCCAGGCAGGATAAACTCGATCTTGCGCAGGGCTTTAAATGCCTCGTTTGTCACACTGATCGGGTTGGTGTGAATGATGGTCGTCAGACCTTTTGCGAAGTACATGCCTGCCAGGGAAACGATAAACGGCTGAATCTCCAGGTAAGCCACCAGGAAGCCCTGCACCACGCCGAAAGCCAGGCCGATGCCCATCGCGATCAGGAATGCGGTAAACGGATTGCCGTTCTGCAGCTCCAGGTTGACCGCGCAGCACATGCAAATCAGCCGTACAACTCCGCCGATGGAAATGTCAATGCCCTGCGTGATCATGACCAGGCTCATGCCGCAGGAGGTAATCACCAGACCCGCGTTAGCGTCCAGAATATTAAAGAACATCTGGGCTTTGCGGAAGCCGCCGCCTAAAAGAACTACCGCGCCGATGTACATGACAAAAAAGACGACAATGGTGATCAGCAGCAGAAGGTTCGCGTCAGATAAAGTTCTCTTTTTCTTTTTTTCTGGCATGTCAGCCCACCTCCTTTGCCGGTTTCCGGATCTTTTTGCCAAGCTCTGCCATTTTCTCCTTCACGACCGGAGCGGAAAATACAATCAGCAGGATGACTACGACCGCCTTGTACGCAGGAAGCGCGTCCGAAGATACCTTGAATTTATAAAGGGTCGTCGTCAGCAGCTGAATGACATAGGCCGCTATTACGGATGCCCAGATATTGAACTTGCCGCCGCCCAGATTGTTTCCGCCCAGGGCAACCGCCAGAATCGCATCCATCTCGATGTTCTGCGCCACTACAGAGTAGTTGATTGTAGAGGTACGGCTGCACTTGATCAGTGCTGCGACTGCCACACACACGCCGAGGATGACAAAGGAGAGAATCTTGATAAACGCTGGCTTCAGGCCGTTCAGCTTAGCCGCGTTTTCATTGATACCAACTGCCTGCGTATAGAGGCCGAGGTTGGTAAATTTCAGCACCAGCCCGATGATAATGAAGCAAAGCACCGCGATCAAAAACGGCGTCGGTATGGGGATGCCCGGGATAAATCCGCCAAAATAAGTGAAAACCTTGCCAGGGACAATCGGGAGTTGATTGTTATTGATCCACGCAGCAATGGAACGTCCAGCCGTATACATGATCAGGGTAGCAATCATGGGCTGAATCTTAAAAGCTGCCACCAGGATGCCGTTAAACGCGCCGCAGAGCATACCGACCAGCACAGCTACGAGGAAACCCACGATAATCGGTGCAGCAAGCGAGGACGGACTGGATTCTGTGCCGCAGAGGACACGAAGCATCGCGCTGCCGCTGATGGCGATCGTCGCGCCGACGGAAATGTCCTGCCCTCCCGAAGCGGCCGTCACCAGCGTCATGCCGATCGCCAGAATTGCCAGCTCAGAGCCATTGTTTAATGCAGAAATGAGGTTGCCGGAAAGCACCGGATTCCCATCGCTGTTGGTACCCAGAGTAATTTTAAAAAACGTGGGATCCATTAAAAGATTAAAGCCCAGAAGCAGCAGAAGTGCCACCAGAGGAATCATCATCTGCGAATGCAGCAGCCTGCTGAAGGGATTTTGTTTTTTTACCGCAGTTTTCTCCATTATGCCTCTTCACCTCCCGCTATCGTACTCATAATCTTATTCTGATTCAGATCATCGCCGGAGAGTTCCCCGACCACCTTGCGGTCACGCATAACCACGAGCCGTGAACAGGTGCGGAGCATCTCGTCTGTCTCCGAGGAAATAAAGGTCACGCTCATGCCTTCTGAGGCAAGCTGCAGCACCAGCTTCTGAATCTCTGTCTTAGTACCGATATCAATGCCTCTGGTCGGTTCATCCAGGATCAGATACTCCGGATGTGCAAACAGCCAGCGAGCCACAATCACCTTCTGCTGGTTGCCGCCGGAAAGCGATTTGATCGGTGTATCTTTGGAAGCGGTCTTGATCTCCAGCAGCCGGATGTACTCGTCCGCAGCTTTTTCCACTTCCGCTTTCGAGAACGGGCGGAAGAAGCCTTTGAGTACCTGAGCAGCAAGAATCAGATTTTCCTTTACGGAAAGGTCGCCGATAATGCCGTCGCCCTTGCGGTCCTCCGGCAGATAAGCAATGCCATTTTTCATTGCATCCAGCGGACTGGTGATCTTTACCTCTTTTCCGTTGATCTTTACTTTCCCGGAGGTCACATGATCTGCGCCGAAAATCGCCCTCACACATTCGCTCCTGCCAGAGCCGAGAAGCCCGGTAAAGCCGTTGACCTCACCCTTCTTAATATAAAAATCAAAGGGGCTGATACCGGCATTGCTCTGGAGGCCTTCCGCCTCGTAGAACTTCGTCCCGGCGCCCTCGCCGACGTACTCCTGGCCTTCGCCCTTGATCTCAGCCATGTCGTCCAGATCCTTGCCAAGCATCTTGGAAACGAGCTGCACACGCGGCAGATCTTCGATCACATACTCACCGACCAACTTTCCGTCACGCAGTACAGTGATCTTGTCACACACCTCATACACCTGATCCAGAAAATGAGTGACAAAGATAATCCCCACGCCTTTGGCCTTCAGGTCGCGCATCAGGCCGAACAGCTTTTCCACTTCCTGCTCATCCAGCGAGGAAGTCGGCTCATCGAGAATCAGCACCTTACATTCCATGTCGACCGCCCGCGCGATCGCCACCATCTGCTGGATCGCGATTGAGCAGCTCGAGAGCTGCTGTGTCGCCTTCGCGGGAATCCCCAGCGACTCCAGAATCCGGTTGGTATCCGCGTTGATCTTTTTCCAGTTCTGCCTCCAGCCCTTTTCTCTGCCGATATACATATTCTCAGCGACAGTCAGATTCGGACAGAGCGTGATCTCCTGATAAACCGTACTGATCCCCAGATTCTGCGCGTCCTGCGGGGAGCGGATCGAGACAGCACCGCTTTGCCCTTTCAGAAAAATCTCTCCCTCATCCTTTCCATAAACGCCGGTCAGGACCTTGATCAGGGTCGATTTCCCCGCTCCGTTCTCTCCCATCAGTGCATGGATCTCCCCCTCACAGAGACGGAAATCCACATTCTGCAGGGCGCGTACGCCGGGGAAACTTTTTGAAATATTTTTCATTTCCAGTACCGTATTTTCATTCACCCGTGTATCACCTCTTTCTAAAATAAAAATCGCTTTTCCCAAAAAGCGCGGTGCAGGCTGGCTGCACCGCGCTTCGCATTCGATTTATGTTCTTTTGTCCCTTGGATTATCAGATGCCGTAGTTGTCTACGTCTTCCTGTGTGATGGTCGTAGCGTCAAAGCCCTGCTCTACAGAGTAGATGATCTGCTCTTCCAGCTCTTCGCCGGCTTCCAGCTGCTCGATGATGCCTACGATAGTCTCAGCCTGGAACGGGTTGCACTGTCCATCATAGTTCCAGTTGCCTGCCAGCAGCTCTTCCAGAGCCCACTGATTGCAGTCAAAGCCCATAACGATCACATCGCCGTCAACGCCGTGTGTAATGCCTGCTGCGTCAAGAGCTGCCACAGCGCCCTTCGCCATATCGTCGTTCTCTGCATAGATCACGTTGAAGGACTCGCCGGAGTCGATGACAGACTGAACGATCTCCTGTGCGGTCTCAGCGCTCCAGTCAGCGGTCTGCTGTACGACATAATTCCAGGTGTCATTTGCCTCTACCGCCTCGTCAAGAGCGGTGGTACGGCCGATCTGCGCGTCAGAGCCCATCACGCCCTGGATATGGATGATGTTGTACTCGTCAAGCTCCTGAGACTCCATCCACTCTACAGCGGTCACGCCTTCCTGAGACATATCGGATACAACTGCTGCTGCGTAGAGACTCTCATCTGCGTCCAGCATACGGTCGAACAGGATCACCGTGATGCCCATCTCCTGTGCGGACTCCAGAACATCATCCCAGCCAGTGGTATCAGCCGCGGAGATCAGAAGATAATCAACCTCGTCCGTGATGAAGCCCTCAGCTGCCTGGATCTGCTCTTCGTTCTCAAGGCTGTAGAAGAAAGAGGTCTCAAATCCATACTCATTGTCCTCGCCGAAGTACTTCTCGAAGTCAGCTACATTCGCGGTACGATAGCCGGACTCGTTCGGATCGTTGTTGATGATACCAACGGTAATAACGTCTTCCTCTGCGGATGCCAGTGTCGCGCCTCCCATCAGGCCCATCACCATTGCTGACGCACACAGAACTGCCATAAGTTTACGCTTCATAATAAAGATTTCCTCGCTTTCTTTAAAAAGTGTTCTGCAGCCGCGGACATGTCACTTCACGTTCATTTGTCACAGCTGCGTTTTCCTGTTTCTGTCTGTAATTTTAACAAATACAGGAGAAAAGTCAACCGTTTTTTTATCTTTTTATACAGTTTCAGCTTTTCAAACAATACAAATTATTTTGATTTTCTTACATATTCAGTACAAATTTATCCTGTTTTTCCCATTCCGTTCAAAAAAATGGAGATTTTTTTGATTGATTGCGAAATCAGTTCATTTTTTTCTTCCTTCTTTTCTTCCCTGCGAGGCAAATGCAATCCGATATTTGTAGTAAATTTTTCTAATTCAATTTTTCTTTTCGAACCGGCAGGCGGAAGAAAAAGAAAATTTCCCCCCTTTCACAAACACTTGACAAATTTTCCTGCTTCTGGCTATATTGATACAAGATAAGAAACAAGAAACAAGTACAAATTGGAGCACACTATGGAAATCAAATACCGGGCTCTTGCCGAGTCACTGAGAAAAGAAATTGCCGCCAGAGGTCCTCTGGGAATTCAAAAGCTTCCCACCGAAGCGGAGCTTGCACGTGCTTATGGGGTCAGCCGCCAGACCGTGCGTCAGGCGCTTGCCCTCCTGCTTCTCGACGGGCTGATCGAAAAGCGGCAGGGAAGCGGCACCTATATCGCGCCTGGTGTATTTCCGAGCGCGCTTTCCTCCCATAAGATTGCGATTCTCGTGCCGGATGTTTTCGTCTATCCGGCCAGGTACAGCCTTGGCGAGACCGAATCCATTCTGAACGAAGCCGGGTATACGACAGCCGTTTATAGTACGGAAAACCGCACAGCCAGGGAGCGGAGCATCCTGTTAAGTCTGCTGGAGCATCCCGTCCGGGGAATACTGGTACGGTGCGTACGCACCGCTTTTCCGAATCCGAACATTTCCCTTTATCAGGAACTGGCTGCACAAGGTACGGCAATCATTTATCTGGGCGAGGGATACCCGATGCCGCAGGACAGTGCCGAAGCGACTCATCAGGTGCCAGGGCTGTACAAAAACAGCCCTCAGACGCCGGTTCTGTATAAGAACAGTTCTAAAACGGGGAACAGCACAGGACCGCAGCAGGTCATCCAGGTCACTTCCGATGACTTTGCGGGCGGCGAGCTGCTGGCCCGTCACCTGATTGGACTTGGGCATAAAAAAATTGCCGGGATTTTTCGTCTCGACAATCAAAGCGGCCTTAATCGATATGCGGGCGTCCTGCACGCACTCTGCGAAAGCGGTCTCACCTTCGATGATCGCGACTTTCTCTGGTACGACCCGCTGACAACGCGAATGCCGGACTCCAAAATGCTGCTCTCCTTTATCCGTATACAGCTTGCCGGATGCACGGCGGCGATCTGCCAGGACGACGCCATAGCCGACGCGCTGATCCGTGAACTGCAGCGTCTTGAAATGCCAGTACCGCAGCGGTTCTCCGTCGCCGCTTTTTCTTCCGGCAAAGAAGACCATTTTCCCCTCCGCATCACCTGTGCCGTCCGCCCAGGCAAAAAGCCCTGGTTCATCGCGGCTGATCTTCTGCTGGCGGCAATAGCCGGAAAAACGGTTTCCTCCGTATCCTGCCCGTGGGTGCTGCAGATTGGAGGAAGTACCGGTGCGGCGAACTGAAAACCTGCCTCAAAATCCTATGTCCCTCCTGCAGTGCCTGAAGATTAATATCCTCGTGACGCAATGAATTCCGCTGTAAGCATATCCGGTGTAAAATAAGTCTCTTCCACGTAAGAGAGCTTACTGGGCGTCCCGCCTGCTTCAAGCTGCTCAATAATCTCTTCAACCAGAGGGCCGTGCAGCGGATTGCACTCCACATCCAGATTGATGCTTCCCTCCATGCAGGCAGCCAGACCGACGGCAGTCGCGTCAAAAGAAATGATAATCACATCCCCGTCCGTCCCGCAGCTGATACCTGCTTCTTCTAACGCCTGAATCGCTCCGAGCGCGGAATTGTCATTTTCACAGTAGATCACGTCAATATCCTGCGTCTCCTCCAGAAACTCTGAGACCACCTCATAGGTCTTTGCCTGCGTATACTCGCCCTGTACCTGTGCAATAATTTCCCAACTCTCATGCGCCGCAGTCCCATTCTCCAGGCCAACGGTCCGCCCGATCTGAGAGGTCGCGCCCAGCGTACCCATCACATGCAGAATCCGGATCTCCTCATCGGAGCGCCCCTGTTCCTCCAGATAGCTTTCCAGCCATTCGACTGCGGTCTCCCCCTCTTTCTGAAAATCAGAGCCAACCCAGGCGGCATAAAGTGTCTCATCCTCCACGTCGATCATGCGGTCTACGACAATAACCGGAATACCCGCATTCTTCGCTTCCTCAAGCACCTCGTCCCATCCCGTCTCAATCACGGGATCCAGTACGATATAATCCACACCCTGCAGAATATAGCTGCGCAGAGTCGTGATCTGATTCTCCTGCTTTCCCTTCGCGTCCTCAAAATAGAATTCATAGCCGTTTTCCGTTGTAAAAGTCGTGCGCATGGATTCCGAATTCGCCACACGCCAGTCAGACTCCGCGCCAACTTCCGAAAAAGCGACCGAAATCAGACCGTCCGCAGACTCCGTCTCTGTCTGTATGGAAGCATTGTTCCTACAGCCTGCAAGCAGTACCGGCATCATCAAAGCTACCATGAAAACTGCTGGCCGAATGCCGGTTTTATCTCTGGTTTGTATCCTGCTCTGGATTTTGTTTCTATCTCTGTTTCCGGCGAGAATCATAGGAACGCTCTCTTTCTTTTTTACCATCACATGTTTCTTTGCCTTTTGATGAAGCAAAGTGATTTAACCAATTTCTGCTTTCTGGAAGCTGATCTGCAGGGTTAGACCCATGCATTGAGCCAACCGCTGCAAGGTATCCACAGACGGATTACTCAGCCCCCGTTCCAGCTTACTGATTTCCGCCTGGTACATTCCGGCACGCTCTGCCAGCTGCTTTTGCGTCAATCCTGCCCTTTCTCTCTCAACAGTCAGTTCAAAAGCCAGCTCCGATATGGGATCACTCAGAGCTTTCCCCGTCTCAACACCATCCTCCCATATAGTCTCAGCCTCCAGATCCAAAGTGTCATTCCATGAAATCCCATAGCCCCCCGCATCTACCTGAACAGAATGAAACAGAACCTGATCCTCCAGTTCCTTCATCTGTGGATAAACGTGAAACAATGTGGCTACATTATATTCTTTCACAGTCCCATCAAAAAACAATGCTACCACGATACAAGGATTTTTGGTTCTGACAATTTTTATTCTGTGCGTCATAATCGTATCACCTCATTCATTCGATTGGAGTAAGGTACTCAAATTGTTCGAATTGCTCTACATTTTACGTAAATATAGTATATATCCTATATATAGTAAAGTCAACAAAATTCGTAATCAATCTTTTTCCGGTGTTAACTCAGTCCTCCTGCGGCGGAATGCGCACCGTTACACAGGTACCCTCTCCCGCCTTGCTCTCAATCTGCAGACCATATTCTGTTCCAAACATCAGCTGCAGCCGCTCCTGCACGGTCGACATTCCAAATCCGACGCTGGTGTCATGGTTCAGCATAGCGCGCAGCTGCAAAAGACGTGTCTCGTCCATGCCCGCGCCGTCATCCTCGACTTTGAGTATGATCGCCGCCATAGACGGACGATTCTGGAATACTTCGCCCGTTTGCTCCGGATTCGTCTGTTCTGTATTCTTCTCTCCCGGATTCATCCGTTCTGAATGATCTGCCGTGCTGCTTTCGCCATCCGCGATCTCCATCCGCCCGCTCACGCGGATATGTCCCTGTCCGCGTTTCAGCTTAATCCCATGATAAAGCGCATTTTCTACCAACGGCTGCAGGGTCAGCTTGGGAATCCGGTAGGGCGCCAGCTCCGGCGCGATGTCGATCTCATATTCCAGTATGTCCTTGTAGCGCACATGCTGAATCTCCAGGTAGCTGCGCACATGCTGTTCTTCCTCGCGCAGTGTGATCACATCCTGCCCGTTACTTAAGGAAGATCGGAAAAAGGAGGACAAGCTGGTCACCATCTCCACGGCCTGTTCGTTTTTTTCCATCTCAATCAGCCAGACAATCGCATCCAGGGTATTATATAAGAAATGCGGGTTGATCTGCGCCTGCAAAAGAGCCAGCTCAGCGCTGCGCAGACGCACCTGCTCCTGCCGGTTCTGCTCAATTTGCCGGTTCAGGCGGCCGACCATATCCTCAAAGCCGTCGCTTAGAGTCTGAATTTCGAATTCCTGTGCCTGTATCGGCGTCCGGGCGGTCAGATCGCCCTCTCCGATAGAGCGCACACGCACACAAAGGTCACTGATCGGCTGTGTGACAGAGTGCGCAAAACGCAGGGAGCGCTGCAGCACCACAATCAGTAGAATCAACGCCGCCGCCACGACCAGCCCAATCTCCATCCAGAGATTTTTCACCATCTCGGTCTGCAGCGTGTCCAGAAGGGAAGCCTCATGGTAGAGATAGGTATACATATACTCCTGAATCAGCTCGGTCAGTACATAAATATTGTTTTCCAGCTGTGTCTGACGGTCGTCGTAGCTGTCCGTCGCCTCAATCAGGTAAATCTTATCTTCCAGATTCTCGCAAAGCTGCAGAACGCCGCTGATAGCCTTGCTGCTTTCCTCCTGCGTCGTCGTCTCAATCAGATTCCGCGCCAGTTCCTGCGCAGCTTCCACTTCCTCGATGGGAAGACCTTCCGAATAATGGCTGCCGACGACATAATAGTACATTTTCAGGTCAATATTTTCTTTGAAATCCTGATTGAATTCCGAGGCGGTGGTGACATTGTGCAGAATGGATGTGTACTGGTTGATATAATGGATCATTACGGCAAACATCACGCACATCATCACCAGCACCGGGATAAAAAAAGTCATGAGAAGCGCGCGCATCTGCTGATTAAGTGATACTGGTTTCGCAGCAGGGCGTGCTCTTCTCATTCTTAATTTCCTCCTCTATTGCCGACTGTCCATAAACTCAACTCCGGCGTGCAAGCAAAATCAGATACATATATCCAGAACATGCATCTATTTTATCATTCATTGCATTTGACGGTTTGAGTGAAAATCCACTTATACTTTAATGTGTTTTTGCATACTTTGCCCGATAGTCCCGCGGCGTGCATCCCTGGGTTTTGCGGAACACAAAGCTGAAGTAGTGCGGATCCTTGTAGCCCACCTTTACAGCCACCTCCGCCGAGCGCAGCCCCGGGCCGCGCAGCAGCTCTTTGGCATATTCCATCCGTTTCTGCGTCAGATATTCCACAAAGGTCTGCCGCATTTCCTGGCTGAACACCGCGCTGAAATAGTTCGCGCTGACGTGTACCTGGCCGGCGACCTCTTTCAGAGAAATACTTTCATTCGTAAAATTGTGATCGATGTATTCCAGTGCCTGACGGATCACCGCCTTATTCTGACTTTTGGATTCTTTTTCCTTCAGTTCAAACACACAAGAGAGGATTGTACGGACATATTCCCGTAGCTCCTCCTCGTCGAGGTTTCTGCCTGTCAACTGCGCAGCCGGAAAATCATCAATAAAATCCTTCTGTTCATATCCAAGCGACTCCAGATACGCAATCGCGGTAAAACGCACATTCAGCATCAGATACTGGCAAAAAAGCCGGGATGCGGCCGCTTCGTGAATCCCGCTGATATATTCATCCGCGAAGTTCTCAACCTCCTCGGGCGATCCGTTTTCCAGAAATCCGCGCAGGATTGACGGATCCATCCGGGTCATATCAACGTTCTTGAGGCTGCCCTCCTCATTGTCCATCAATATCCTTGTATTTTCCTTCTTCAGCACATGACAGCCGCCAGAGAGATGGCGGTAAGAATAAATCCGGCTCACCTCGTCAAAGCTGCCTGGAAGCGCAGAAAGCCTGGATGTCTCCTCTCCGACTGCCACATGCCATTCCACCTTATTTTCAATTGGGAGAACATGCATCCGTATCGTGTCCAGGCATCTGGCGGTCAGTTCCTCCATCTGCCCCGGCCCGGCCTTGATCAGCACCGCATAGGTCTGAATGTTCCAGCGGAACACCAGATATTCAGGATACATCTGGAAAAACCTGGTCAGGCCCTCATGAGCTTCCTGCTGCGCCTCATCGGCCTCTTCGTCCTTCGTCTGCGTATTCCGCACCAGAATGCTGTACATCAGCAGCTTATAGCTCTGCGCCTGAATCGAGATCCCCAGCTGCCCGGCTTTTTCATAAATCTCTCCTACCGAAATCCGGCCGGTCACAAGTTCTTCAAAGAAACGCCTCCTGGAGAACTGCTCGTACTCCTGCACCTCGCTGCGGAACTGTTCCAGATAATTCTCCTGCTCCCGCTCACTGCTGATCTTTTCCGACACCTCGTTCAGCGTCTTTACCAGCATGGCCTTGGTGACCGGCTTGAGCAGGTACTGCTCCACGCCGATGCGGATGGCCGACCGCGCATACTCGAAATCATCGTAGCCGCTGATAATAATAATCTTTGTATTCGGAAATTCTTTGCTGACCAGATTGCTCAAAGCCAGCCCGTCCATAAATGGCATCTTAATATCCGTAATCAGTACATCCGGGCGAGACTGGCGGATCATGGGAAGCGCTTCCTCCCCATCGCCCGCGTCACCCACCAGCGTATAGCCATACTGCTGCCAGGGGATGATATCGCGCAGTCCCTCCCGGATGATCGTTTCATCTTCTACCAGAAATACTTTCAGCATTCTTCTCTTTCCTTTATCTGCTCAGCCCGCTTCTTCCGTTTCCAGCTCTTCCGTTTCCGATCCAACAATCAGCTCCACCTCATTAGAGCTGCGGAAAATGGTCGAGGAAGATCCGACCTGGCAGACGACGATGGAATTCGTCCCGTTTGGTACCTTGCTCTTTTTCACACGCAGCAGGTGGGAGGAATAATAGGTCGTGCTGATTTTCTCCTCATTGACGTACACCTTGCTCCACTTGGTAAAGTTGGAACCTATGATATAGTAGTAATCGTCCGTCTCCAGAATCCGGTGAATCTCCACCTCCTCTGTCCCCATGATCAGATCGGATGCCGGATACGGGTCCTCTCCGTCATAGACATAGTGCTCACCATACAGAATGTCATACTGAAGGATCTCCATCGCGTCAATATACTCGTCCTCTGTCTCGTAGGAATCACGGCTCTGATGGAAGGAAAACATCGTTCCCACGCCTCCCATTCCAAGCTCCTCGAGAGTATCCGCCAGCAGCTGATAAGAAGTCATGTCACTGTCGTTTTTCTCCATACCCAGATTATTCCATGTCGCATAAGGCGTCAGGAAAAGGCTTCCCGTCGTCATATCCTCTTCCGTCAGATCCATCGTCGGCAGATGGTCGCCAAACATCACAACATAGGTCGGCTCCCCGCGCTCCTCAAGCATCGTAATTAAATCCTCAATAAACTCATCCACCTCATGCAGCATATTCACATAATATTCCCACGCGTAGGCCATTCCCTCGTCCTCCACGCCGGAAATGGTAATCTCAGGATCCTCCAAAACCTCATACTGTGGATAATCTCCGTGGCTGCCCACCGTGATCACGTAGACAAAATCCTGCTGATCGGGTGTGTAATCCAGAGATTTTTCTACTTCCCCAACCAGAATCGTATCGGTAGGCCAGGTGCCGAGCGGCGTATATTCCTGGATATCCATCAGTTCCTTGCTGGTAAAGGTATCAAATCCCATCTGAGAAAAGGCATTTGCGCGGCTGTAAAAATTGCCGCCGTTGTTGTGCACCACATGCGTCCCGTAGCCAAGCGTCGCCAGGTCGGAGGCAATGCTTTCACAATTCGTCTCCTTCAGGATCGTCTTGTATGGGTACTCACCCAGACCAAAGAACTGCATCCCCATCCCGGTCAGAATCTCAAACTCCGTGTTCGCCGTCCCCGCGCCGACCACCGGCACCTCCAGATAGCCGGAGGTATAATTTTCCGTCAGATACTCAAAATAGGGCACCGCTTCCTCGCTGGTTTCGAGGAAATTAATCATATCCGGATTAATAAAAGATTCCAGAAGGATGACAATGATGTTCGGGTATTCCCAGTCAGAACCGGTATCGATATCGGCATCCTCAGCAACAGCGCTTCCCACTTCTTCAGCGGCAGTATCAGCCATACCCTCATCGTCCTCAGCAACTACCTGATCCGCACTTGCCAGTGTCTTTACAGCATCCGTTTTCACAAGCTGCGCCTCTGCCCCGCCATCTATTTCTACTCCGGTATCCGCATTGATCTGGCTGTCTATATCAATATTTCTCTGACTGTCCGAGTCCACATACGCCAGACTGTCGCTGTCTGTATCTGCCTGATCGTCCGTATCCGCATTTGCCTGACTGTCAATATCTCCATTCATATGCTCCAACACAGCCAGGACTGCCTCCTCCGAGTAGCCGGAAGGGGTACTCATGCCCTGATCCAGCGCGCTGGAGGAAAAGCTGTAGATAAATCCATAATCTTTGTAGCCCTGTGCGAGATTCTCAAAATAAGACGCCAGCACATTACTGCTCTTTGCCGCATCGGTCACCTGCGGCACCATCAGCACCACCAGCGCAACCATAAACACTCCCGCCAAACGGTGCGTCTGTCCCTGAAATTTCGGCCCTTTTATCCAGAGGATCACGAGCATGACGCATACTGCGGCGACACCCCCGATCACAATCATCGCCTCGGTGTCGGAGAAATAATTGCTCTGCATGGTAAACAGGTCGCCCACCATTTTCAGATCTGTCCATCCAAACGGGGAAACCCGCTTAGCAAGTATGCAGCCATTGATAGTCCCCAGAAAGAGCCAGAACGCACAGATCAGCACTCGGGCGGCCGTCCGCCTTTTCACTATGTACACCAGGGTCAGTGTCGCCCACACCAGGAAGGAATTGTATAAAAATACCAGATTCCGGTCAGCGGCAAACTGACACGCCTCTATAAACGAATGCCTTGAAATCCACTCAATCACAAAGCAGACTGCGCAGGCCAGAAGCATGTGAAAAAGCAGGGAATACCGGTTCAAAACCTCCGCTGCCCGGCTTCCTGCCGTATGCCCCGGCAAAGCCAGCATCATTTTTGTTTCTTTTTCCATTTTGGCTGTCCCTTTCATCTGTGCTTTTGCAATTCTCCCATTTCTGCCAGACAATTGGCCGCGCCCTCCTCATCGAAACTCAAACACGCGTAAAAACGCGTAATTTTCGCGTAAAATTATTGTAAACCCCAAAACATATGAAAGATAAAGCAATTCAGGAAAAAAGTCAACCGCTAAACAGGAAATTTAAGGTTTTGTTCACTTTCTATCCACAAACCAGCGGCATTTTGTCAAATACGTGTTCAAGGGGCAACACTTAAATTTTCCTTAAGTTTTCTCTGGATTCTTTGCTGTGATTGTGCTATGGTAGGAAGAGCGTTTTTAAGAGCCCCAGGCGGTAAGGAAATCAGAAAGGCCAGACTGAATATCACGAATATCAGACTGGACGGAAAAGACATTCTATGAATATGAAACCTTTAAAATATATAAAAAAGACATTGATTCCACTGCTTTTGTTTACGCTTCTGCTTTCCGGATGTGAAAGTAATGAACAAAAGGTTGCCTCTGCGGAAATGTTCGAGCTGGACGGCAGCACCACCAGCGAGGGTGTGTCCGTCGGTGACGGCAGCGCGGAATTTATCAAAGCTTACCGGGACTATGTCATCTGGGCGGCTTATACCAATTCCAGCTCTAACTATATGGTAATGTCCATCAATGAAATTCCTTATGAGGATTCCATTTCCACACTGATTGCGAACTTTTTCATAGACGATGTGCCAACCTCTGAGGAAGCGATCTGCGAAGACAATGGGATCGAGGAATCCGCTCTCTACTCGCTTTTGAGTTCCTCCGCCTATCTCCGGGCACATGAAGTGATCTATCGATATCTGCGTTTTACCTGGGAGGACAGCGTCATCACGGATATTGATTCAGGCGAACTGAATTACAACGAGACCTATGAGGTACCGCCAGATGAATAACTAACGAAACCTGCTGAGTTCTGACTGACGAATAACACATGCATGACAATAGAACAATTTTACCGCCCTTTTTCCTGTTCCCGGGCGATGATATATATTCGCTCGCTCTCAGGATGGGGAGCGTCTGTCGTAAATGCGTCATACACCGCTTCCAGTTTCAGGCCGGCTTTCTCAAGGAGCTCACATACACGGCCGATATCCCAGGCCTTCTGATAATGCGTTTCCTCGTATCGTTCATAAAGGTTCCGGCTCATTGCTGTCCTCTGTGAAGATGACTCACCTTTCCCCAGCGAAAATAAACCATTTGCATTCGATCCTTCATCAGGCCGGGAAGCGGCTTCAATTCCATTTTTGCGAATGTACAGAGTCAGATCATATTCATTGATCCGTGTCTCCGAATCATACCAGTTTTCCCAGATAAAGCTTCCTTCCTCCCGGTTTTCCGCGAAAACATTTTCTGAAAGAATTTCTTCATATTTATAAACCGTATTCAAGTCGAAGATAAAGACCCCGCCCGGATCCAGATAATTGTTGACCAGACGGAAAACCTGCAGCAGATCCTCTTCTTCTGTGATGTAATTCATCGAATCGCAAACGCTCACCACAGCCCGCACGGTACCATACAGCTCAAATTCCCGCATGTCCTGCAGAAGATACAAAATTTTCGGTTCCATTTCTGACAGTTCAGCCTCTATTTGATCTGCCTCTAACCGATCTGTCTCTAAACAATCCACTTCTGAATGGTCCTCCTCGTCAGACATGACAACATTCCCAGGATTATATTTAGAAACGCTTTTGTTTCTCTCCTCCAGCTGCTTCTCCCTGGCGATCTCCAGCATGTCAACGGAATTGTCCACGCCGATCATGTCATATCCCAGCCGGGAAAGCCGTCCGGTCATCTGTCCCGTCCCGCAGCCCAGCTCCAGCACCAGGCCGTCTGCCACACCACAACCAAGCAGCAGGCCATGCAGATATTCACACCATTCATCATAAGGCGTGTCCGACATAAACAGGTCGTAGACACGCGCAAAGCTTTCATAAGAAGCCATAAGTTATCCTCCCCGTTTTTAATATGACATCAATATCCTCATCAAGTAAAATTTTCTTACAGTTACACTTTATTTCTGCCGCAGCCACTGCACGCTTCCACTATCCATCAGGCACTACTCTCTGGCTGCTGCATACTCTCTCAGAAATTCATACAGCCGCTCCATCTCATCATCGGTCCCGATTGTGATACGCAGGTAGTTGTCGATGCGCGGTTTGTTGAAATAGCGCACGTAGATGCCCTGCTCTTTCAATGCAGCAAATAATTCTGCAGCAGGGATGCGCTCATGTGTCGCAAACAGGAAATTTGCCTGGGAATCCGCGAAAGAAAAGCCCAGCTTTTTCAGTTCTGTTTTCGCGTTTTCGCGCGTCGCGATGATTTTTGCCCGCGTCTCCTCAAAGTACGCGTGATCCTCCGCCGCTGCCGTTCCCAGAAGGATCGCGGTCTGATTCATGGTGTAGGAATTAAAGGAATATTTCACATCGTTCAGATAATGAATCAGCTCCTCACTGGCGATGGCGTACCCGATGCGCATGCCTGCCATAGAGCGCGACTTGGAGAAGGTTTTTACAACAATCAGATTCTCATAGCGTGCAAGCAGCCCGGTGCAGGTCGTGCCGCCAAAATCAATGTATGCCTCATCCACCACTACAATGACGTCCTGATTGTGGTTCAAAATATCCTCGATCACATCCAGGCCGAGCAGGCTTCCGGTCGGCGCATTCGGATTCGGAAAAATCACGCCGCCGTTTTCCTTGTCATAATCCCGGGCTACGATCTCAAACGCTTCATTCAGCGGCTGTTGCTCATAAGGGATGCGCAGCATGTCCGCCCAGACATCGTAAAAGGAATAGGTGATATCCGGGAAGAAAACCGGTTTCTGTGAGTTGAAAAAGGTCAGGAAGATCATCGCCAGCACGTCGTCAGAGCCGACGCCTACAAAAACCTGCGCGGGGGAAACTCCTTCCTCGTGCGCGATCGCTTCCACCAGCATTCGTGCTTCCGGATCCGGATATTTGCGCATCTGCTCTGTGCTGATCTGGCGAAGCACCTCCGCCACTTTTGGTGAGGGCGGATACGGATTCTCATTGGTATTCAGCTTGATCACATCCGCGCGTTTCGGCTGCTCGCCCGGCACATAGGGCGTAACCTTGCGGATATTCGATTCCCATTCTCTCATTTTTCTTCTTTCCCTTCTGTATTTATCGTCAGTTTTGCCATTATCAGCTATAAATCCATCTGTAACTTTACCTCACAACAAACGCCGCAAACCTTGCCGCGTCACTGTTTTTACACCGCACGCTCACCCGGGCACCCTCCGGCACATACTCCAGATGTCCGATCACCGCGTGCTCCTGCAGATAGGATAGCGCACCGCCCTCTGTATAGGGGATCAGCATTTCCAGATTTGCGTAGTCTGCAAAGATTTTTTCGTGGATCAGCTCCAGCAGCTCGTCCAGGCCGATTCCTTCTTTTGCAGAGAGAAAAATTTTATCTCCGATGACTTTGGGAAGCTCTTCCCTTTCCCTCACGCGGTCAGCCTTGTTCATAACAACGATCATCGGGATTTTTTCCGCGCCCAGCTCGCGCAGGGTATCTGCGGTCACCTGCATCTGCTCCTGATGATGGGGGTCCGAGCAGTCAACCACCTGCAAAAGCAGATCCGCGCCGCAGGCCTCCGCCAGCGTAGAGCGGAAGGCTTTTATGAGGGTATGCGGCAGCCGGTCGATAAAGCCGACCGTATCCGAGAGCAGGAAATCACGGTTATCACCCGGGGATATACGGCGGACCGTAGTGTCCAGCGTGGCAAACAGCATGTCCTTCTCCAGAACCATCTTGTCCTCCGGTCCCTGGCTCCTGCCTGAATGCCTGCTGTAATCCCCGTCTGAATTCCTGCCAGAGTCTCTATCAAAATCCCTGCCAGAGTTCTTGCCGGAATTCCTGCCAAAGTCTCCATCCGAATCCCTGCCAGAGTCCTTGCCAGCTTCTCTGACATCGCCCCCGTCTAAGACCGGCTGAGGCTCCGACATATACCGCCTGAGCACGGCATTTAATAAGGTAGATTTCCCGGCGTTGGTATAGCCGACCAGCGCCACGGAAGGGAGCTCACTCTTTTCCCGCTTTTTCCGCTGCGTCGCACGCTTCTGCTCAATCTCTTCCAGGTCATGGCGCAGCTCGCTGATACGTTTCTCAATCTTCCGGCGGTCCAGCTCCAGCTTCTGCTCACCGGCGCCGCGGTTGGCAAGACCGCCTCCGGCTCCGGAGCCTCCGCCTGCTCCCGCTCCGCCTCCCTGACGGGAAAGAGCCTCGCGCATACCGACGAGACGCGGCAGCATATATTGCAGCGACGCGCTCTCGACCTGCAGCCTGGCTTCCTTCGTCCTGGCTCTTTTTTCAAATATCTCCAATATCAGATTCGTCCGGTCCAGCACCGGCAAATCCAGTGCTTTCTGCAGGTTTCTCTGCTGCGACGGTTTCAGAGAATTATCAAAAACGGCGCAGTCCGCCTCCACCGTCTCCGCAGCCAGGCGGATCTCCTCCACCTTGCCCGCGCCGACATAGTAAGCGGCATTCGTCACGGCCAGCTTCTGCGTCACCTGCGCCGCGACCTCCATCTCGCAGGCCTCTGCCAGGCCGGCAAGTTCTTCCATATGATAGTCAAAATTCGGATCGTTGCCAGAATCGACTCCGACCAGTATCACTTTTCGCATTCTGTTCTCCTTTAGCAGGATCAGGAAATGGTCATTACTGCTGTGGAATTATCATTACCCGTGTTCCTGAGTCTGCGCTCCATATTCCTGATATCATCCTGAAATTCCACCATACTATAACCGATTCTTCCCCAAATCGCAAGATATAGCAGCGCCAAAGAATAAAAAGCTGTGGTTTAACCGAATCCCAGATTTTTTGCCT
>JAJBVE010000195.1 GCA_020859995.1 Clostridiales bacterium | reverse complement strand
CCACCAATTTTTTGCGCTTTTCAGAGTGGAATTTACTTTTTCACTTCAGCAGAAATAATTTCGAAATATTTTCGGAATCATTTTGGAAAATCCATATCGCTGAGGTTGATTTTTTTACAGTGCCGCGATAAAGTAATGTCACCGTAGTTTTTTCGATAAAAAATACGAGATTTTTCAATTGCAAAAGGAGATCGCCATGAGGCCGGAAATCTATCAACGTTATCTTCAAATTCTTCACGAGGAAGTAGTGCCGGCACTTGGCTGTACTGAGCCGATCGCTATTGCTTTTGCCGCAGCATGGGCAAAAAAGCTTCTGGGAACACTCCCGGAGCGCCTGATGGTGCAGGCAAGCGGCAGTATAATCAAAAATGTGAAAAGTGTGATTGTGCCAAATACAGGCCATCTAAAAGGAATCGAGGCAGCCTGCGCTGCCGGTGTTATCGCCGGAGACACTGACGCCGAACTGGAAGTACTCTCAGGTCTGCGGGAAGATCAGATTCCGGAAATCAAAAAATACATGGATGCCGTGCCGATCACCGTATCCGCGCTCAGCGGCGGGCCGGTTTTCAACCTGATCGTAACCGCTTTTTCTTCGGAAGATGTCGCGCGAGTGCAGATTGCGGACCATCACACGCAGATCGTATTATTAGAAAAAAATGGGGAAGTTCTTTTTCAGAAAGATCTGGAAGATCCTTCACAGACAGCGAACCGCGACTGGATGAGTGTGGAAGGTATCTGGGAATTTATAACCGAGCTGGATATCGCGGATGTCTCCGGACTGTTTGATAAGGTAATCTCCTGCAACATGGCAATCGCCAGGGAAGGCCTGCTTGGAAATTACGGCGCAAATGTCGGCAGCACCCTTCTTTATACCTATGGCGATGGGATGTATAACCGGGCGAAAGCATATGCGGCAGCTGGTTCAGACGCGCGAATGGATGGCTGTGAACTGCCGGTTTACATTAACTCCGGAAGCGGCAACCAGGGCATCGTCTGTTCTGTACCAGTCATCATCTGCGCGCGCGAACTGGGTATCTGCAAGGATCAGCTGTACCGCGCCCTCGCACTCTCAAACCTGATTGCGATTCACGAAAAAACCGGGATCGGCACATTGTCAGCCTACTGTGGAGCAGTCAGCGCCGGCGCGGCGGCCGGAGCCGCGATCGCCTACCTTTCCGGAGGCGGCTACAAAGAAGTCGCGCACACTCTTGTCAACGCTGTGGCCATCGATTCGGGCATGATCTGCGACGGCGCCAAGGCATCCTGCGCGGCAAAAATTGCTTCAGCTGTGGATGCCGGTATTTTCGGCTTTCTCATGTACCAGCGAGGTCAGGAATTTCTTGATGGAGACGGCATTGTTGTCAAGGGCGTGGAGAATACAATACGTAATGTCGGTAGACTCGGGCGGGAAGGTATGCGCGGGACAAACGAGGAAATCATTCGCATGATGACAGGAGATTAACGATTACCGGATAATTAATATTTTAGACATATTTTGGTCATATTTCCATGATAGAAAAGAGAGTGATGTTGGATGATTCAACCAACGTCATTTCATAACTCACGCCTGGCGACCCCCACACGTCGCCAGGCACTCCCTCATAAAACGTCTTATCTGGCGTTAATTCCACTGACAAATGAAAGATAGCATGCAAAATCACCGAGCGCTTTGCGTTCGTATCCTTCTGGTTTTCGCCCGCTCCTGTCTGTATCACAGCCAAGCTCATAACTCCAGGCTGCAGACTTTCCCTGGTTCTTTAATACCCGCGCAAGTATTGTGAGATTGGTAATCACTGAATCATGCTGTGAAGTTCGATTACCATCTCTTTCCATTTTAGTCTCGCGATCCATTGTACACCAAAGTGCCCGCGTATTCGCATATTTCGCGGCAGCAGTCAGCAGATCTTTGTAATATTCAAGTGCATCTTCATCCGTCCCCACTTCACGAACCAATTCCCGATGAAGTTCAGCCATCCGCTCAAACGTGAGATGTTTTGGTGTCTCCAGATAATCTTCATAAATGTACGCTTTTGTCATAATTGTTTCCTTTCCGCCGTTTTACGGCTTTTGACTTTATTTTACCTTTCGTCGGTTTTCATTGCTGATCTGGCTGCTAAGCCGCCAGAGGAATCGGATAATTGGGGAATATTTCAATTCTTTGCACTTCTACTCCTTTCTCGTTAATCACTCCCGCGACTCGTACCCATTCACCCGGCAATTCCATCAGAAGCGCGGGGATCAGATAGCAAAAGTGACCGTTTTTCTTCTTTTTTCTCCCGATCCGGATCTGCCAGCTCTCAAAAGTACATTCACGACAAAGCTTTCCGCAGCGGGCAAAAAAGCGCTTCACCGCATAGAAGATCGTGTCGCTTTGATAATTACAGGGAACATAAGAAACAAAAACAGCATCAGACGCGACAGAAATTTCACACACAATAGAACCGTTTTTCATTTTCATAAACATTCACTCCTTCGCTTTTCTGAAATAGACATTCTGAAACGGAAACACAACTGCGCGGTTGGGAGCTGCCCCATGACGTAGTCAGCCGCATCATGTCTCTGTTGGGAAACTCTACGCAGTTCCAACCCCGCAATGGAATCAAATAGCTAAATGGAATCAAAGGGAAAGAAAAAACACCTTTCTTCGAATGCGAACAGGTGTTTTAATTACTGCGTTATGACACACTACACCCCTGATTCAGTCTCATCATTCATAATCCAAAAGCGTAGTTGTGTTTTTGTAAATGTTTATGTGTTGACTCGGTTATTCTAACATAATTTTGTGGAATGTCAACTTAAAATTTATAATTTTTTATACATCACATGAATATTCTCGTAATGGCCGTCTTTCATCAGGAATCCCTCCGATATCACGCCTACTTCCTGAAATCCCAGTCTCTCATACAGGTGCCGCGCGTGGATATTACTGTCTACGACCGCATTGAACTGCATAATCTTGAAGCCTTTGCTTTTCGCCTCTTTCAGGCAGTCGCTTACCAGCTTTTCTCCGACATGGAAACCGCGCTTATCGGATCTTACAGCAAAACTGGCATTGGCGATGTGTCCGCACCTGCCAATATTATTTGGATGAAGAATGTACATTCCCACCACGGTATCTGTACTGTCATCCAGAGCAATACCTGTATAGGTCTGTTCCTTAAAAAAGAGGCTTGCGCTGGTTTCATCCAGAGTGTGCTGCTGCGGAAAAGCAATTCCTTCTTCAACAACTTCATTCCAGATATTCATTGTTTCTTTTAAATAAGAATCTTCGTATTCTTTTATATATACTGACATGATGTTTTCTCCTGTCCTGATTTTTCAATGTAAAAAGCAGACATAAGTATTTAATTACTTCCTTTCCCTGGCGGTTTGATGAATAACAGAATGGAATGATGTCTGATCATGTTATCCCCGCGTGCACCAGTAAACCGTATTATCCTTGAATTCCACATCGATTCTTTCATTATCCTTCAGCCACGAGAGGTAAGAGCGGACCGTACTCCCGACCAGCGCGTACTGTTCGAAATTCATCTGCAGATGATACTCCGCAAAAAGCTTCTGAAGAATCTGTTCGAAGCTGGACGGCAAGCAGCAGATCGCCGCGATTTTTCCCCGATTTCACGAACCTTCGCGATATTAAGCTCTGCGAGCGGAGCGATTTCTTCTGTCGGTTCCGCGTGAGATGGTATGAAAAGCTTCGCCTTCAGCGACCGGACCATATTTAATGTCTCCAGATACGCCGCAACGTCATAAATATATCCGATCTGGTATTTCTCAAGCGTCTCTTTGCTGGATAAACAGTCCGCCAGATACACAACGTCGTCTGAAGTACGGAAACCAGCCATTTCATAGCAGTGTCCCGGCAAGCGGATGATTTTAAGACTGCAGGAATCGCCTGCTGACTCACCGCTGACAGAATCTCCCACCGGCAGGACTGCCTCAGTCAGGTATTCTGCTTCGCTCTCCTGCGCCATGAGGAATTTATGTCTCAGGTCTTTGGGAGGATAACCTCCATAAAGAGAAATCGGCTCAAGAATTGGGTGTCTTGTGAAGCTGCATTCAATACCGGGCGCGTAAATCCTGCATCCGGTCTGCTTTTGCAGATATTGATTCCCACCGATATGATCCGCATGGGAATGCGTGTTGTAGATTGCGCGTAACTGCCAGCCATTGGAATCCAGAATCTGCCGCACCTTTCTCCCCGCGTTTTTATCATTTCCACTGTCAATAAGACAGACTTCGCTCTCATTGAGCTTCACCAGTCCGATTTTCGCCGGGCTTTGAATATAATAGCTGTTTCCGACAGCCTGAATCAGTTCGTACATATCAAATATCCTTTTTCTGTAAGTTTCGCTGTATGGTTTCTGAGATTATTTTTCAGTCGTCTTCATCCTCCATGTATTCCATTTTTCTAAGCTCGTCCATATAACCAGCAGTGATAATACCTGCAGGCAACGCAACTACCGCAATCCCGATCAGTGACGAAAGCATCGCGACAATCCGCCCTGCCACACTCACAGGATAGATATCGCCATAGCCAACGGTCGTCAGACTTACCATGGCCCAGTAGAACGCATCGAAAAATGTAGTAAAAGTGTCCGGTTCTACATTAAAAATCACAAGAGCCGACAACAAAACGTAAGCTGCCGCCAATGTACATACCGCCAGCAAAGGCGCATGCTGCCTTCGAATTACGTTCATAATAATGGTCATGCTTTTTGAATACCGGAATATTCTGAATGCCCGAAACACTCTGAAAGATCGAAGAAGGCGAACAATCTTCAGCAGCCGCAATCCATTATGTACCGGCAAAAAAGTAGGCAAAATCGACAGAAGATCAATGATTGCCATGGGTGTAAAAGGATAACGGATAAAAGATTTTTTTCCTTTTTTCAGTTTGAAATCCGCTGTCGCCAGCCTTAAAAGATAGTCCGCGATAAAAATAACCGCGGCTATCCTGTCAATCATATCAAATACTGCAGTCGACTCTTTAAACGCCAGAGGAACCAGACTTGTGATGATCACCGCTATCATCCCGTAATCGTACAGGGTGCTGAGGCGACCATTTCTGTTCGTCGGTTCGATTATCTGATAAGCTCGCTCTCTCCACTTCACGGTGAAACCTCCTGATTTGCTTCATATGTCGACAAGTATAGCACACATCCGGCTGATATTCTATCCGAAATCTTAATTAAGATATATTAGAAATCAACCTGTAATTTAACTTATCGGAAGGGCGCTGGGCATCCAGTGGATGCCCGTTTAGCGCCGACCGAAGCGAAGCGTAGAAGCGCGTTTGCGGGCTTTCACCCGATAAGTTAGCGACAGAATCGCCAGATTCTGGAGCATTATGAGAAGCGGTTTTCTTCTCATAATTTAAAATTCGCACCAAAACACCCTGTGAAAATCGGATAAAGCAAAAATAAGCCCGCGGATGCTCCCGAAAGAACAATCGCAGGCTTAACAACAGATTTTATTCCGTTACACTTTCTCACAGTAATCAAGACTTATCCAGCCATCGCGTCCGCTCTGGTACGCCTTCAGCAATCCCCAGCCCTTGTCTGAGCCTTTCCCCTTACTCTCCTCAACGATGGTGAATGTGCCTTTGCCGGTCTGCTTCCCGGTTTGGGCATGGTCTGTTCCCGGCCCTTTCCGTATGTTCAAATTCGAAATCTTCACCTTCACCTGGTACGGCACGGACGAACTGCCAGAGGGACTTCCAAAAGAATTTCCCGAAGAACCGCTCTCGGAAGCAGAAGTTCCAGACAAATTTGTTCCCATTGCCTCCTTAACAGCCTTCCGAAACGTGTCCATTGTGTATGACAGACCGAGTCCTTTCCACAGATGCTCCGGGTCTCCGTGGTTGGACGCCAAGCCTCTTGAATGTCCTTCCTTGTGGCTGAGTATCACACCGTCTGCAGCCGGATCGAGTTTGTACTTATTACATAAATACGCAAACAATTCCACTGCCGCCTCGTAGGTGCGCTTCGCCACAGCTTTCGCGTCTGCGAAATCCGAAACGGTGAAGCTCGCCCCGGACGTATAGGTGATGCTTCCAGGCTCACACATTTCCACACCGATATGGGTATTATTGCCTGAACCATTCGAGCCAGACCCGCAGTGCCAGCCGCGTCGGTTCCAGGGCAGAGTCTGATAGACAGTGCCGTCATTGCCGTCGATAAAGGCATGGACGCATGCCCTCGAATAGCTTTCACTATTCCAGTTTTTTACAAATACAGCCGCGCTTGGCTGCGCATAACCCACGGAATGCAGCATCAGGCCTTTAACCGTGATCGTCTTTCCTGCTGTATAGCAGGGATTCTTTGTTAAAATACTTTCTACTAAATTCATCTCGTATCTCCTTGAATGCCAGGGATGCAGACTGGCCGCATCCCCGGGCACCTTACTCTTATCTTATTCCGCGTCATCTGTTTCCGTGCCGCCATCGTTCTCCACTTTCGGATTCTCTCGTCCTCCATCTCGTGTTTCGTCCCGCCCAATCAGCCTGTTGTAATCTTTCGAACTATAACAAATACGGCCGCCAATGCCATTAATAAAACAATACCAACCAATCGAAATACGATAACCAGTGTCTGCGTCGAGATCCATCCATCGTTTCTGAATCTCTATGATTTCCGCTGTTACTGGCACTGTACAATCCCTGGCTTTCCTCTTCTCACTTCTGCTGACCAAAACGGACGCAAGAAGAAATGCGACTGCCAGAATCCCTAATATCAGGTAAAAGAACCCTGCTATAAGTTGCACGTCAGACATATTTATCTCTCGTTCCTTACCTGTAGCTTTCCATAATTACCAAGACTGTTCTTCAGACGCTCATAATTATCCGCCAGCAAATCTACAATCACAAGCTTTTTCCCATTTTTATACAAAATCAGCTGGTACTTTTTCGTTACCTTTACTTTTTCTATTTCTGAAAAGGATACGTTCCGTTTTCTGTGAAGCAGCTTATGGATTTCCATATTGCTTCCATCCACACGAATTCTCCAGCGAGAAGCCCATATCATCACCAGAAGTCCGATAGCGGCGACAATCAGAGAAAAACGGATTAGTCCAACCGTGATTCCCGGAATTCCCCTGATATCGCAAATAGTAAAAAAGGCGAACAAAATCATTCCCATACCGAACATAGCCAGATAAACATACTTTAACGCGGCCGGCATCTTCACCACATAACTCTCATCACTCTGCCCGGAACCGCTGCCTGTACTGTCACGATTGTTCAAATGACCGATCACAGCATATATCACGCACATCGTCACTGCATATACAATATACTGAACCGTTTTTCCCATATTTTGCTCTCCCTAACACATATATCTGCTTGTTTCTTGCTGCCGATGCCCCCATTATATCAGTCCCTCTCACCGCAAACAAAGAAGAATATCCGCATTTTCACTATGTAAGCAGCCCGCAGGCTGCCCAGGCTATGCCTGTCCACGAGGAATCATAT
>JAJBVE010000125.1 GCA_020859995.1 Clostridiales bacterium | reverse complement strand
TTGTGGGAAAATACAAGTATTTTTATTGCGAAAAGTTTTTATTCTTTAGCGCTGACAAAATGAAAATGCGCGCAAAAAGACAGCCGAAGCTGTCTTTTCCATATGCTCTCCAAAGAGATGCATTCTGCATTCACAGAGCATAAGTAAAAATATTACGCCCTCAAAACCATCTTCAGCACCCAGTAAATCAGCCCCAGCACCCAGCTGGTGAACAGGCCGTACAATATCACCGGCCCTGCAATGGTAAAAATTTTACAGCCGATGCCGAAGACCTGGCCCTCTGCAGGCGTTCTATTAGGGACAAAAAAGTGTAGCAATTCTTATAATAGACAAAAGACTAAAGGAAACGATACTTGCCCTTTCCCTGTCCTGCCACTGGCTCTATAATTCCTTGCTTCTGCATCTCGCTGAGCAGAGCGGAGCTTCTTGTCGCTTTCAATCCAAGCACCTGCTGAACCTCTGACCTGCCGAATACAGTAGTCGAACCAAATGCAGCCAACAGCTTCCGAACATGGGCTGCCGTTTTTGATGTGAATCGGTCTTCAATGTTCACTTTTTCTGTTTCAAGCCCCTCATCAATGTTCACTTTTTCATTCTCAATATTCGTTTTTTGGCTTCCTTCATTCGTTTCTCGGCTCTCAATGTTCACTTTTTCCAATGACTGGAAAGCATCACTTATATAGAATATGTAGCTTGCGAGTATATCTCTTAAGTTCCGGTCGAACCCCTCCTATAAAATTTTCAGTTTATTCTCTAACCAGGAAATAATAATTCCACAGTATGGTATCAAATTCCGTTCATGTGCCAGGCTTACATATGTACGTCTCAACTCCTGCATATATGCATCCTGTGTTTTCCCTTCACACTTTTTTGCAATTCTTTTTTTTGCTTCCGTCAGCACATTTTTCCGTGTCTGGGGTAATGATACTGCTTCACAATTAAGATTTAAGGTTTCAGTCGCATCTTTGTTAATCTCCGGATCCTCCGAATAAATCCTTCCATCTGCTTTATACTTAATCTTTCTGATTGATGTCTCATCAAAAGGATTAATAGTCAGTTCCGTATTACGTCTATGGGCATCGCAAGTCATTTCCTCTGGCTTTGCTCCACGCTTCATGCTGTTACCATAACAGACGCCAAGCATCCATTTATAATTCAATGTTGCCTGCTTATCATGAACCATTTCTCCCTTGGGATGTCTTGGAATGCAATGCTCAATTCTTTCGACATCTGGGCTGCTAATCCGTTTCATACAATACCCACACAAATGACCCTGTTCTCTCCACATCTGCTCTCTGATATCATATAATACATTAGATGGAGTATCTTCATAATCCGCCTCAGGATTTTGCTTGCGAAATTCCAGCAGACTGTTTGGTTCTTTTCCTCTTTTTACTACAATCATAGACTATTCTCCCAATAATTTTTCCAATTCCAGGGACGTCCTCGCCGCTGCAATATCAGGATCTGTTGTTCCAACAAGATTCTCTATCGATGTCAATACCTCATCTGCTTCTTCATAGTTTTTTTCATCCATGCAAACATAAAATATATCCAGTTTTCTTTTGATATCTTCCGGTCTTTCCGATACTTTCATGACCTCTCTTAAAATAGAATTCGCATCGCGTCCATAAGTTTCTGCTGCCGGCATATAAATATCCCCTTTGTCCAAAATTCGAATCTTCTCTCTTGGAACTGAATTGATAACCGCTGGGGCATGTGAAGTTACAATAAACTGAATATTCGGAAATACTTCATGCAAATCTTTCAGAATCGTCTGCTGCCACTGTGGATGTAAATGAAGATCCACTTCATCAATCAATACAATCCCTGGTGTCTCTTCCAGTACCCGTTCTCCCAAAGTGGGATTCAAAACTGCCATGCGGTATGCAATATCACCTATCATACTTAAGGTGTTTTTGTAGCCATCGCTCATTTCATCCATCGAAAACTTTTGGCCGCTGCCATTTGATGATTGAAACTCCAGAACCAGTCTATGTGTATCCAGGTCAAAAATGATCGATGTATTACTTGCCCCACTGATTTTTTCGTAGCTTTTACATATCGCTTTTTCTACTGTCTTTAAAAGCAATGGTGTTTCTAAAGCGCCAGTTTTCTGCTGGTTTTGCAGACTCTTCATCGTCTGTTTCTGAAACCAGTTCAACATTAATTTTTCGTTCGATTCTGCAGCCATACAATCAACATAACCGACCTGACGTTTAAATTCCGTCAAGGACTTCATGTTCCGTTTTTCTTTCTTCTGTGCATATAACCGTCCTGTACCATAATAAGAGAGAAGCGGAAGAACCAGTGTCTTATCTCCGGTCATAATCTGATTTTGAACACATCTGGCAATCCCTGTTAATTCACCTGCATCTTTAATAGTAGTCTTACTGTTTGCCGAATTTAAAGAACGCAACCATTTTATATCACGTTTACCGCAACAATCTCCCATGCTCTCAATACTTACCGGAAACTGATGCTGGGGATCAACTGTTCCGTTCAAATCATAAAATTCATATCTGGCATCCTCTTTTAATATACTTCTGCTCACTCCGCCATCGATTCCAAGCAAAAATGTACTGATTGAAACTGCTACTGCATCCAAAATAGCTGTTTTTCCAGCTCCATTTTTGCCTACAATCAATGTTATGTGATCATCAAAATCTATCTCCGTCTCTTTAAAACATCTATAATTCGTGATATTTACATTCTTCAACTTCACAACTTGCCACCTCAATTCTCTTTAGCTACAGATAAATCCTTCCATTTTTCATCTGTCCAAAAATATGGTGAAACCTATGAAAGCAGTTTAGCACATAAAGCCGCTATCAACAAGCAAAATATCAAAATGGAAGATCTTACCCGCAAGGGTACGTCCTCCATTCTGCATCATATCTGCCTCATTATTAATTGTCTCCGCCATATTGCATCAAAAGAACGAACGTTTCCGCCCCAAACCCAATACAGACATATGGGGCATTGGAACCTCTTGGTATCAACACATCGTTCCGGGTGGTGCTCCTTTGGAATAAAAAAGGAAACTATCTCTGTTCACATCACCCCAACCATCTTCAGCACCCAGTAAATCAAACCCAGCACCCAGCTGGTAAACAGCCCGTACAATATTACCGGGCCGGCGATGGTGAAAATTTTACAGCCGATGCCGAAGACCTGGCCTTCCTTTTTGTATTCTATCGCCGGTGATGCCACGGAATTGGCGAATCCGGTAATCGGCACGAGTGTACCGGCGCCTCCGAATTTAGCGAGTCTGGGATAAATTCCAAAGCCAGTCAGAATGACGCTTATTAGAACCAGCATAAGGGAACACCAGCTTCCCGCTGTTTCTTTATCAAAATCGAAAAAAGAGGAACCAAAATTCAGAAGCAGCTGTCCGATCACACAGATCGCCCCTCCGGTGACAAATGCCTTGCACATATTTAATGCGAGGCTGTGGGTCGGAGTAACCTCTTTTACGTACTTCTGATATTCTTCCTGCTGTTGTTTCTTTTCCTTTTCTATATCGGGCATACATTCCTCCTCAGATTTGAATGATCGAAAAAATCTTGATCATTTTTCTAAAGTATGCCCTTTTCTTTTCTGAATCATCCTTCAACAATCAGAAATTTTCCATCTGGCAGCTGAAATACTTCAGCCTGTGAGAGCACTTCCTCTTTGGTCATTCCGGCGATGTCGCCGCCGTTTTCTTTAAAATATTTTTTGAGTTCTCTGTAGTTATCCACCACGATTGCCATACACTCATCCAGAAATTCATCGGCCTCTTCAAGCGTTTCCGCTACCGGCTCATCATAAAGCTGTTCCTGATTTTTCAAAAATACTTCCAGATATTCTTTTTTGTAAGTCATAAAATGCCTCCTTTATATGCGTTTGACAAAGCGTTCTTTAAACCTGTCTGATCATAGCTTTTTTCTGCCTTCCTGCGTAAGGCACCGATGGGGCTATGAAACGCGTGACTATTTCAATTAAACTTTTGCCTGATCATAAAGAATCTCATAAAACTGCCTTCCGCACCGCTCTACTTCACCCAGTACCGTATCAATCCCTATTTTTGTACGATACCATTGATCGCGGCTGATCCCATCGACGATCACCGGGCACACCAAAAACCTGGTCTCCGGAAACTGCATTTCGTAATACAAAAGACTTCTCCGGGCATGAAATGCCTTGCAGCAGAGAATGGCCTGCCGGACGCAAATCCCCGCCTCATCGGTTACGCGTTTGGAATAGATGGCGTTTTCCCAGGTAAAGGTCGCCTGCGGCTCTCTTAAGATTGCCTGCTCCGGTACGCCGGACGATTTCAGAATTTCGCACAGGTAATCGCTCTCTGTCATGCAGGCACGAGCTGTCTCAGCCTGATTTGCCAAATCAGATAAACACTTTGAAGAGGGTACTGCCGCGGATTTTTCTCCCACATGTCCGTTTCTTTCCGACAGGATACTGTGCTTACCGGAAGGCAGGATGAGAGGCGCGTATCCGTCATGGAATAATTGCGCTGCATGCTGCGCCAGTTCCGGACGAAAACTTCCGGGGATGAATATAATATCAGATTTTTCCAGTTGGTTCTCTACAAATATAAAATCAGTTATTGCATCGTAAAACACGTCCGCTATCCATCCTTCGATTCATGAATCAGTGTTTCCTGTTTTTATTTTCTCATTCATTGTTATTTCAGGTACTCATTGTTATTCCATGTACAGTGTTCTTATGTGCAGCAGCAGCGACAAAAATCATTCGTTTTTGTTATATAAGCCAGGCCTTCCGCAATCTGGCGCAGGCTTCCTTTATTTCCTGCTCAGAAAGGTTGGCATACCCTAGCAGCACAGTCTGCCGTGCAAGCCGTCCTATATCCGCCGCCTGTTCATAGTGTCCATCTGCGCGTAAGCGTTTTTCGTGTTCATCAACAGTCTGCGCAGCAGGATACGTTTCTGTCTGAGCCTGATCCATACCCACAAAATAAGAGGACAATCCATACACGCGCACACCCTGCGCTGCCGCGCGGCGTATCGCTTCTTCCTCGGTCATTTCATTCGTAAAAGTCAGAAGAAGATGCACGCCCGCGTTTTCTCCGCTTACCCGACAGATTTTCCGAAAAGCTTTCAGTTCTGTAAGCAGCGCGTCATGGCGGCTGCGGTAAATGGCGCGCATTTTGTTCAGGTGTCGTTCATAGTAGCCTTCGTTTAAAAAACCGGCGATCAGCATCTGATCCACACGGGAAACGGTGCTGGAAATATTCCGGGCTCTGCTTTTGTACAGTTCCATCAGACGTTCTGGAAGTACCATGTAGCTGACACGGATGGAGGGAGCGATGGATTTGGAGAAGGTGCCAATGTAGATGACCCGGTCGTTGCGGTCATAGCCCTGAAGCGCGGGGATCGGTTTTCCCCTGTAACGAAATTCACTGTCATAATCGTCCTCAATAATGTAGCGGTCTTCTCTATCCGCGCCAGAGAAAGCAGCTGCACCAGTCGAAAACGCTTTATCTGTCGAAGCGGATGTGCCGGCAGAAGCAGCCGCCCACTGTAATAGCTGCATTCTGCGCTTTACCGGCATGACTGTGCCCAGAGGATACTGATGGGAAGGCATCACATAGGCAAACTGAGCTTCTGTCGCGGCCAGCTGATCCACCCGCATACCGGACTCATCCATCTCAACGATCCGCACATCGTTGGAAAGATTGTGAAAAAGATCATAGGCCTTTCGATAGGTAGGGCTTTCCATCGCGATTTTCATACCGCCGCCGAACATACTGCACAGAAGGAGCAGCAGAAAATCATTGCCCGCGCCGACAACGATCCTCTCCGGAGAAGCATTCACCCCGCGTGCCTGATGCAGGTACCCGGCTATGGTTGCCCGCAGCTCCGGCTCGCCCTGTGGGTCTCCCAGCCGAAACAGATAGCGGTTTTCCTCCATCAGCAGATTTTTGGACAGCTTTCTCCATGCGTTATGCGGAAAGCTGTTCAGGTCGACTCCATGAGGAGAAAAATCGTATGCAAATGTCGATGTGTATGAGAGGTCCTCTTTGATGTTCAAAGCAGTAGACGGTTTTATATGAACCAGTCCTTCCAGATCGCATACAAAATAGCCCCTGTGCGGTACCGATTCGATGTAGCCTTCCGATACAAGCTGGTCGTAGGCCATATTCACGGTGGTTCTGCTCACCTGCAGATAATCTGACAGCTTTCTGGAAGAGGGCAGCCTTTCTTTACAAGACAGCCCTCCACTTTGAATTTCATTTTTGATATAATGATAAATCTGTTCATACAGCGGAGTCGTCGAATGGACATCCAGACTGATGGCGAGGTCATTCATAGCATACGTCTCCTTCTGATGCTTTTCGGAGCAGATATTCTCAAAGATTTTTCGGCATCTTGAATGAACTCTTGAGCGCGACAATACGGTTGAACACCAGCGCGTCTTCCTTTGAATCCTTCGCGTCCACACAGAAATATCCCTGGCGCACGAACTGGAAGCTCTCGTAAGGCTTCGCGTCCGCAAAGGCCGGCTCCAGCAGACAATCTTTCAATACCGTAAGGGAATTCGGATTCAGGTTCAGGGAGCCATCCTCGTTGTAAACACCCTTCGACTCATCGATAATATTTTCGTACAGCCGGACGGTCGCGCGGATCGCAGTTGCGGCCGCCACCCAATGGATGGTTCCTTTGACTTTGCGTGCTGTGAAGCCCGAGCCGCATCTGGTCTCCGGATCATAGGTACAGTGGATCACTGTTACTTTCCCGCTCTCGTCTTTTTCAAAGCTGACACATTTCACAAAATAAGCTCCCATCAGGCGCACTTCGTTGCCCGGGAAAAGACGGAAATACTTTTTGGGCGGATCTTCCATAAAGTCCTCACGGTCAATATAGAGCTCACGGCCGAACGGCACCTTGCGCATGCCAAGCTCCGGATTTTCCAGGTTCATCTCTACATCCAGGTATTCAATCTGATCTTCTGGATAATTATCTATCACCAGCTTTACCGGATCCAGTACAGCCATCATACGCGGACGTTTCAGCTTCAGATCCTCGCGGATACAATATTCAAGCATCGCGTAATCCACCGAGCTCTGGCTCTTGCTGATGCCGCACAGATCGACAAACATCTGGATGGATTCCGGCGTAAAACCGCGCCTTTTCAGAGCGGCGATCGTCACCAGGCGGGGATCATCCCAGCCATCCACAATGCCCTGCTCAACCAGCTTTTTGATGTAGCGTTTGCCGGTCACAACATTGGTCAGATACAGCTTCGCAAATTCAATCTGTTTGGGCGGATGCTCATATCCAACCTCCCGCACGACCCAGTCATAAAGCGGGCGGTGATCCTCAAATTCCAGTGTACAGATGGAGTGCGTCACACCCTCGATTGCGTCTTCAATCGGATGGGCGAAATCATACATCGGGTAGATGCACCATTTGTCTCCGGTATTGTGATGCGTCATATGAGCCACGCGGTAAATAACCGGATCTCGCATATTGATATTGGGGGATGCCATGTCGATCTTCGCGCGCAGCACCTTCGTGCCGTCTTCATACATCCCGTTTTTCATATTTTCAAAAAGCTCCAGGTTTTCCTCAATGCTGCGGTTCCGATAAGGGCTCTCTTTGCCCGGCTCGGTCAGCGTGCCGCGGTATTCGCGGATCTCATCCGCGGAGAGGTCGCAGACAAACGCTTTGCCCTTTTTGATCAGCTTTATTGCTGCCTCGTACATCTGCTCAAAATAGTTCGACGCAAAATACAGACGATCCTCAAAATCCGCCCCCAGCCATTTCACATCTGCAAGAATCGAATCGACAAACTCGGTCTTTTCTTTGGTCGGATTGGTGTCGTCAAAGCGAAGGTTAAACTTTCCGCCGTACTTTTTTGCCAGGCCATAATTCAGCAGAATAGACTTCGCGTGGCCGATGTGCAGATAGCCGTTCGGCTCCGGCGGGAAACGAGTGCAGATCGTCTCATATTTTCCTTCCGCGAGATCAGTGTCAATAATCTGCTCGATAAAATTGCGTGAAACTACTTCTCTTTCTTCCATAATAATCTTCTCCTCAATTGATCTCTTTATCCCGAATGATTCATTAAAGTCATACCCGAAACGTTTACCGGACATCAAGCTCCATTATGCGCGCCACTTCACGGATATATTCCGGCGTAGTGCCGCAGCAGCCGCCGATAATTGTCGCACCCGCATTTACCAGTGCCTTCATATGCCGCGCAAACTCGGCGGGTCCCATGCTGTAGATGGCATTGCCGGCGTCATCAATCAGCGGCATGCCGGCGTTTGGTTTGGCAATCACAGGGATCGACACATTTTCATGAATGTTCCGGATCACGGAAAGCAGCTGATCGGGACCGACCGAACAGTTGATACCGACTGCATCCGCACCGGCTGCTTCAAAGCTGACTGCTGCTTCGGTAGCATCTCCGCCTGTGAAAATACTGCCGTCTGCCTCAACTGTCACAGTGCAAAGCACCGGAAGATCACAGACGCTGCGGATTGCGTCAATTGCTGCCATAGTCTCCTCTATCTGATACATGGTCTCTACCGCGATCAGATCTACCCCCGCTTCCGCGAGATATCCTGCCTGTTCCTGATAAATCTCAAATGCCTTTTCGTAGGTCAGATCTCCCATCGGCTCCAGCATCGCGCCGGTAGGACTGACATCTCCGGCCACTAAAATACCGTCCCTGCTCTTTGCTGCTTCCTTCGAAATCCCCGCGAGCGTCAGATTCATTTCACGGATATTTTTCTCAAGGCCATGCTTTGCCAGGTTCAGCCGGTTTGCTCCGAAGGTGGGCGCGTAGATGACTTTACTTCCCGCCTCAATATAAGCTTTCTGAAGATTCTGCAATACATCTTTATGCTCCAACACCCAGCTCTCTGTGCAGGTGCCGCGCGGCATACCCATCGCCATCAGATTGGAGCCGGTTGCGCCGTCCACAAGCAGTATATTCTGGGTCAGTTTCTGAAACTCCGCTCTGGTCATATACTGTCTTCCTTACCCTTTCCATCAAATACATCTCATTGTGTTACAACCCGCTGCTGCACATCGAATCCTGTTCCGTCAATCACGCGGAGCCTCCAGAATCTTTCTCTCTTCCAGATCCTCCAGCATCCCCTTGTATTCACTTTGCAAAGCGACTTTCGCCGTGGTCATCTTTTTGATTTGTCCGACGGAAGCGGCAGATTTCGCGATCGGCTGGCGGGTTCCGGCACCTGCCACACATCCGCCCGGGCAGGCCATCCCTTCGAGCAGGTAGCCATTGTATTTCCCGGCCTTCGCCAGGGAAAGCAGCTTGCGGCACTCGTCGAGTCCTTCCGCGCTTGCAGTTTTTACATCGAGATCCGGATAGAGCTCATTAAGGCAATTCACCACAGCCTGCGCTACGCCGCCGCTGACCGCGAATCCTCGTCCGTCCGCACTTGCCTCCTGCGGCAAAGGCTGATCCTCGAGTGCGGCAAAATCGACATCCTTCGCCTCAAACATACCCATCAATTCTTCAAATGTCAATACAAAATCAATATCACTGCGGATCGTGCGCCGCCCAGCTTCCAGCTTTTTTGCCGCGCATGGTCCGATAAACGCTACCTTGCTTCCCGGATGCTGCTTTTTAATCAGACGCCCGGTCAGCACCATCGGTGTCAATGCCATGGAGATACAGTCGGCGTATTTCGGAAATAATTTTTTCGCCATCATCGACCAGGCCGGACAGCAGGAGGTCGCCATAAAGGGAAGCTTCTTTTTTTCAGCCGTCCCCTGCGCGTTGTTTCCTTTTTCGGAAGGACTGTTTGAAAGAGCGTCCATGCCTGCATCTTCTTCCGGCGAAACGCCCAGCACCTCCTCTGCAAAATCCTTTGCCTCCTCTATCGTACAAAGATCTGCCCCAATCGCTACCTCGAACACATCTGTAAAGCCAAGCGCCTGCAGCGCAGAACGCATCTTTCCGGGAGTCAGCTCAGGACCAAACTGCCCTGCGATCGCCGGAGCGATCGCCGCATAGACCGGGGTGTCGCTCTTGATCGCCTGAATGGTCTGGAAAATCTGTGCCTTATCCGCAATCGCTCCAAACGGACAGTTTGCCAGGCACATGCCGCAGGAAACACATTTATCCTGGTCAATGTCCGCGCGGCCATATTCGTCCGTACCAATCGCCTTCATTCCGCAGGCCTTCGCGCAGGGACGCTCCAGCTTCAGGATCGCGCCATAAGGGCAGGCTGCCATGCATTTTCCGCATTTGATGCATTTTTCCTGGTCAATTACAGACCGCCCATTCACAAAGGAAATCGCGCCTTTCGGACAAACTTCTCTGCACGGGTGAGCCAGACAGCCCTGGCAGGCGTCCGTCACCTTCATCTCATTATCCGGACATTTATGACAGGCAAATTTGATAATATTAATCAGAGGCGGCTGGTAATATTTCTCCGGTTTTACACACTCCTCTGCCCCCGTAGAAACCGGCGCATGTTCGGACACCGAGCGAAGATTCAGCCCCATCGCGAGCCGCATCCGCTCCTTTACAATCGCGCGTTCCAGAAACACACTTTCCCGGTAAGTAGACACTTCGCCGGGGATTACGCGATACGGAATCAGCTCCATCTGTGAAAGATCGCCGTCCTTATAATCATAAGAAAGTCTGGCGACCTCAGCAAATACTCGCTTTCGGATATCATTTACCGATGTATAAATACCTCTCATTGCCATAATTTTTCCCTTTCCTTTATCCTTGCTGTGCTTTTAAATATTCCCTGCGTCCCTCTTCATACAGATTGTTGCCCTCACAGTCGATGATCACAACCAGAGGCATATCTTCTACATAAAGCTTTCGCAAAGCTTCCGCGCCAAGGTCTTCATACGCGATGAGCTCTGATTTTTTGATACATTTCGCAAGCAAAGCTCCCGCACCGCCGATTGCCCCAAAATAAACGCCGCTGTATTTTTTCATCGCCTCTATGACTTCAGGCAGACGAGCTCCCTTACCGATCATCCCGCGCGCTCCGACGCTCATCATGGTCGGTGCGTATGCGTCCATGCGCCCGCTCGTCGTGGGTCCGGCTGAGCCGATGACCTGCCCCGGCTTCGCAGGAGACGGCCCGACATAATAAATCGTCGCGTCGGATGGGTCAAACGGCAATGGGTCCCCCTTTGCAAGAGATTCACACATTCTTTTATGCCCTGCATCACGAGAGGTATAAACTGTTCCGGTCAGAAGCACCTCATCTCCGGCGCGGAGCGTACGGGCAAGCTCTTTGGTAAGCGGCAATGCGACCTTTCTTCTCTCCATTTGCTGACTCCTTTTCAAAATTCCGCCTTCTTTTCCTCTGTACGGATAATATTTTCTGACAGTCAGATGATTTCCGTCTTATGTCTGGTTACGTGGCAGCTGATGTTCACCGCGCAGGGCATTCCGGCGATGTGTGTCGGCATTGTTTCAATATTCACGCCCAGCGCCGTCGTCCTGCCGCCGAATCCCTGCGGGCCGATGCCCAGCTGGTTGATCTTTTCCAGCAGCTCTATTTCCAGATCCGCGTAGAACGGCTCCGGATTTCTCTCATCCAGCGGACGCATCAGCGCTTTTTTCGCCAGCAGAGCGCACTTGTCAAAGGTACCGCCGATCCCGACGCCCACAACCATGGGAGGACAGGGGTTCGGTCCGGCCGATTCGACAACTTCGAGGATAAAATCCTTGATACCTTGCAATCCGGCAGACGGTTTGAACATGCGGATCGCGCTCATATTTTCACTGCCGAAGCCTTTGGGACCCACTGTAATCCGGACTGATTCGCCCGGGACAATTTCCGTATAAAGCATTGCCGGCGTGTTATCACCGGTATTCCCACGGCGGATCGGGTCTTTTACAACGGACTTGCGTAAATACCCTTTTTCATATCCTCTGCGGACGCCCTCATTGACTGCCTCCGTCAGATCGCCGCCGCATAAATGCACATCCTGACCGACTTCCAGAAAAACACAGGCCATCCCTGTGTCCTGGCAGATGGGTACGCATTCCGCATCCGCGATCTCATAATTGGTAATGATATCGTCAAGAACTGTTTTTGCAATTTCTCCATCCTCGCAGGCACGGCATTTTTGGATCGCGCGGCGCACATCCTCCGGAAGATGCTCATTGGCCTCAATACAAAGATGTTCTATGGTCTCCGTGATCTGACTTACCTGGATTTCACGCATAAACTGCCTCCGTTATATTCTTGCTTATTCGTAACTGTTCAGTACCTTCGCATTATGCTTATTATTCTGCTCTTCGCAGCAAATCAAACTCTTCCGCTTCGCAGTGCAGCTTCACCCAAAGCTTTTGTTGCGGATGAGGCGCACTTTCCATCGGATTGCCGTCCTCATCGCGGATACCAAGTACCGTAGTCTGGAGGTTTCTTCCGTCCGGCTTCATCACCTCGATGGTCTCGCCGACAGAAAATTTGTTGCGCTGCTCGATCTGGTACCAGCTGCACCTGCTATCCGGTCTGTTTTTCTGTTGGCTGCAATCATCCAGAATGCTGTTGCTGTCTGTTCCATCCGGCCGTTCATCAATGCGTTTACCGACGATTCCCAGATAGGTATATTCTTTGATATAGGTATTGCTGTCGTAAATCTGAGAATCCTGATCCGGCCTCCCGTAAAAGAATCCGGTTGTAAATTGCCGGTAGGTGCAGTTGGAGATCTGAGAACGGTACCACGGCAGGTTTTTCTCATAGAGTGCTTCCTCTTGCAGACAATCGTCAATAGCCCTGCGGTAGGTCCTTGCTACGGTCGCTACATAGAGAGCGGTCTTCATCCGTCCCTCGATTTTGAAACTGTCAATGCCGGCCGAGAGAAGGTCGGGGATGTGCTCAATCATGCACAGGTCTTTGGAATTAAAAATATAAGTACCACGCTCGTTTTCTTCGATGGGCAGATATTCGCCCGGACGCGTTTCTTCCATAACTGCATATTTCCAGCGGCAGGGATGGGTGCATGCGCCCTGATTTGCGTCGCGGCCGGTGAAATAATTGCTGAGCAGGCAGCGCCCGGAATAGGAAATACACATTGCCCCATGTACAAATGTCTCTATTTCCATCCCGGCGGGGATCTTTTCACGAAGTTCTTTTAACTCTGCCAGAGACAGTTCACGCGCAGATACCACACGCTTTGCGCCCTGCTCCCACCAGAAGCGGCAGGTCTCATAATTGGTATTATTTGCCTGGGTACTGATGTGCAGCTCGATTTCTGGGCAGACACGCTTCGCAATCATAAAAACACCCGGATCGGCGATAATCAACGCATCCGGGCGCAGCTCCTTTAACTCATGAAAATAAGCCTCGACCCCATTAAGATCGCGGTTATGTGCGAGAATATTGGCAGTCACATATACCTTCACGCCATGTTCATGTGCAAACGCAATGCCCTCGGCCATCTGGGCCATTGTAAAATTTTTCGCTTTTGCCCGCAGACCATAAGCTTCACCGCCAATGTATACCGCATCCGCACCAAAAACAACTGCGGTTTTTAATACTTCCAGGCAGCTTGCCGGAACTAATAATTCTGGATGCCTCATAGGTGCCTCTTCCTCGCTCTCATAATCATTAACCGGTCGCTGATTTACGGTTATTTTCTGCGTTTCGTTACCGCAAGACCAACCGTAATTGCTGACCGTTGAATATTCCACTGTTCTATTTCCGCGAAGCTTTTATCACTGTCCCACCTTTACGGTCACAGCGGCTCCGTCTCCGACTGCGACAATCGAGGTCAGCAATCCATCTGTGTGTTTCAGGGTATACAGATACTCGCGCATACGTTTGTAGATCGTGCGGTCGCGCTGTTCCACAGCGTAGTGAGACTCAATAATATCGCCGTCCTGCAGCACATTATCCGAAACAAGCACTCCTCCTGGAGCCAGCAGCCGCAGTATGTCAGGCAGGAAATGAATGTACTGTCCCTTTGCCGCATCCATAAAAATAAAATCAAAGCTTTCCTGAAGCGTGGGCAAAATCGTCAGAGCGTCCCCGAAAAGAAGCGTGATCCGCTCTTCCATCCTGGCCCGGGCAAAATTCTCCCTGGCTGGCGCGATTCGTTTTTCATAATTTTCAATCGTCGTGATATGACAGTCTTCACTCGTATTCTGTGCCATCAAAAGTGCGGAAAAACCAACAGCCGTGCCGACTTCCAGAATGCGGCGTGGCTGCCGCAGAGCCAGCAGAACCTTCAGAAAACTCTGCATGTCCTTTCGGATGATCGGAACATGCTCCGAAAGGGCACGTTGCTCCAGTTCATCCAGAAACACACCATTCCCGGTATCCAGAGAATTGATATATACAGACATTCTTTCCGGAATGACCATGTTCTGCGCCTCCGCTTTACATTCCTTCCAGCACATCGTCCAGATCCAGATCAATCGCGTCCGCCAGCTGAAAGGAGATTTCCTGAATCATCCTGCAAATGTGCAGTTCCATTTTCAAATACTCGTCCACCAGTTCATTTTTTCGAAACTGTGCCGCGTCGCGCCCCAGACGCTCCTGTTCGCTGAAATGATCCAGCGTTTCTCCGGAGGTCTGCGTCTGGTAAACTCGCCTGCGAAAATCATTCAGAGATTTTCGCAGCTGCGGATCCTGATCCGCCACCGCGCGAAGTTCCTGATAACGGCGGTATTCCTCCGTATCCTGGATGCTGCGGATCAGATCCTGCGTGCATTTTTCAATCGTATTCATATGCCATCCTGCTGCCTGTACAGCACCTGTATTATTCAAATCCTGATCTTAAAACAGGAAATCTATTATTAATAGGCGACCTCCATGATAATCGGAAGTATCATCGGTCTTCTCTTCGTCCGCTTCCAGAGAAAGTCTCCCAGAGAATCGCGGATCGAATTTTTCATCTTGGCCCAGTCCGTGATATGGTGTGAGCCACAGTAATCAAGAGAATCTTCCACAACCGTGCGCGCTTCGTCCATCAAATCTTCAGATTCGCGGACATATACGAAACCGCGTGAGACAATATCCGGTCCGGCCAGAATCTGTCCGCTGTATTTTTCCAGAGTAAGAACCGCGATGACGATCCCATCCTCCGCCAGGTGCTGGCGGTCACGCAGCACAATGTTGCCGACGTCGCCGACGCCTAGGCCATCTACCAGAATCGATCCTGTCTGCACCTGCCCTGTGACTGCGGCGGAATCTTCAGAAATCTCCAGCACATCCCCGGCTTTCAGCATCAGTATGCGATCCTTGGGAATTCCGAGCTCCTCTACCAGCTTGGCCTGTGCCTTCATGTGCCGGTATTCGCCATGAACCGGAATCGCGAATTTCGGTTTTACCAGTGAATAGATCAGCTTGATGTCTTCCTGGCAGGCATGCCCGGAAACGTGGGTATCCTGGAAAATGACATTCGCTCCTTTCGCGGAAAGCTCGTTGATGACCTTAGATACTGCTTTTTCATTTCCAGGGATCGGATTGGAGCTGAAGATCACGACATCATTCGGGTGAATGGTAATTTTTTTGTGCATGTTCGCTGCAATCCGGGAAAGCGCGGCCATTGACTCTCCCTGGCTGCCCGTCGTGATCAGCACCAGCTGTTCATCCGTATAATTTTTCATCTCATCCAGATCGATAAGTGTATGATCCGGAATATTGATATAACCAAGTTCGGAAGCGGTCGAGATGACACTGACCATACTGCGCCCCTCGATCACAACCTTCCGTCCGTATTTGTAAGCGCTGTTGATGATCTGCTGAACGCGGTCCACATTCGACGCGAAGGTGGCCACGATAATGCGATGCGTCACATTTTCGGAAAAAAGATGGTCAAAGGTCCTTCCTACAGTGCGTTCCGAAGCTGTGAATCCTGGTCTTTCCGCATTTGTACTGTCACACATCAGAGCCAGTACCCCTTTCTTCCCAAGCTCCGCGAAACGCTGCAGATCAATCGCGTCTCCAAATACAGGCGTATAATCGACTTTAAAATCGCCTGTGTGTACAATCACTCCTGCCGGAGAATAAATTGCCAGCGCCACTGCGTCAGCAATGCTGTGGTTGGTACGGATAAACTCAACACGGAAATCACCCAGATTAATCGACTGCCCCTGCTTTACGACCTTGCGTTTTATCGTTTTCATCTGATCATTTTCTTCGAGCTTACGCTCGATCAGTCCCATCGTCAGCTTCGTCGCGTAGAGCGGCACATTCAGATCCTTTAAAATATAGGAAATGGCACCAATATGATCTTCATGTCCATGCGTAAATACAAATCCTTTCACCTTCTGCGCGTTTTCTTTCAGATAGGTGATGTCTGGAATGACCAGGTCAATCCCAAGCATGTCATCCTCCGGAAATGCCAGACCACAGTCCACAACAATAATGCTGTCCTTATACTCAAATGCCGTAATATTCATACCAATGAGACCAAGTCCCCCGAGCGGTATGATTTTTAAATGCTCCGTATTGTTCTGTCCGTTCTGTCCTTTTTTCAATCTTTCATACCTCTTTCTGCTTTTTATACTTCTATGATTATTCACTCTTTTAATACTTCTGTTTTTTGCGCAATAAACTGGCGAATCATCGCTGCTGTCAGTTTTGAAACATTTCTGATTCCTGTCACGCGAATATGACCGTACAAATACAAAGCCATCGATAAATATGGCTTTTTCAATCAGTAGTATCCTGGCAATTTGACGCAAAAACGCTCCTGCGTGTGACAGCCGCTCATACAGCAGCTTCAAATGCCATCTGCCTGTGTATTTTACTGGCGGCACATATGTTTTGTGTAGAATCAGGATAAGAAGAATATAGCGGCCTGCGCCGTATCCCGTCAGAACTCAATATCCACGTCTTCCAAAAGTTCCGCGAAGATCTTACCTACACTCTCCAGCTCGTCATCCTCTTCCACGAACACATACTGCGCCTGAGGATCCCCGTCCTTTGAAGTGTCCTTCAAAATGTAGGCTTCCGCTTCATCATCCTCGGACTCAGTTACCAACAGATAGGAAACGCCGTTGATCCTGGTCTCTTCCAGCACATAAAAACTGACCGGTTTCTCATCGTCGGCCGGAATAAACTCTATTTTGTCCATAAATATTCTCCAAGCTCAGCTTTGTAATCTGCGGTCCAGATATCCCTGGAGAATATAGACCGCCGCTATCATGTCCACGTACTCTTTTCGATTCTCACGCCGCACACCGCTCTCGATCAAAGTGCGGTTCGCCTCAACCGTCGTCAGGCGCTCATCCCACATGTTCACAGGAAGCTGTGTCCGCCGTACAAGCATATCACGAAACTCCAGCGATTTCTCAGCACGTTCCCCGATTGAATTGTTCATATTTTTTGGAAACCCCAGCACGATTTCCGTCACATGATATTCTGATACCAGCTCCTCAATACGCGCCAGCGTACGGCGAAGCTTGTTTTCCTGCTCGCGGCGGATAATCTCGACCCCCTGTGCCGTGAGTCCAAGCGGATCGCTGATCGCTACGCCTACGGTCTTTGACCCATAATCCAGCCCCATAATACGAATTGACTCACTCATCTCTCCGCTCCCAGGCACGATTCTTAATGTACTCTCTCAAAAGCTCTTCCACGAGCTCGTCCCGCTCTACCTTCATAATCATACTGCGCGCGTTTTTATGATTGGTAATATAGGTCGGATCCCCGGACATAATGTAGCCTACAATCTGGTTAACCGGATTATATCCCTTTTCTTCCATCGCATTGTACACCACGTCCAGTACTGTCTTTACACGGAGCTGGGGATCCGTATTATACGGGAAATACTGGGTGTTGTTAATCTCTGCCATTTTATTCACGTCCTTTGCATGCGCAACTCGAAGCTGTTGCTATTATAATAGATAATACATGTCAACGCAAGCTTAATTTTTTGTACATCCGCGCCGCCTTTTTCACCCGACTTGCTCAGGAATGTTCTATCTGTACTCTTTGTATTTGCGCTATACATACAATTAAATATCAAGAGCCAGAATATGGGGGGCAAGCGGCTTTCCGAGACTTCCAACGAGAATCTGATTTTGAACAGCCGCCATAGCCGGAACAGCAACCCGAATATATTCCTTTGTATAGCCGACAAAGTAATCCATTCCATTGATCTCCATCTTTTCTTCGAACAATGCCTCGCAGGTCATTCCCCGGCATTCCTGCTCGTATCGTGTTCGATTCTGTTCGCCCAGTTCAATCAGGATATTGCTGCGGGTACTTTTATCCGCTTCGGAAATCTGCCCCGGCATCGCTGCCGCCCGTGTACCATGCCGGACAGAATATTTAAAAATATGCGTCTCATACAGGCAGATCTGCCGCAAAAATGAAACCGTCTCACCAAATTCTTCCATTGTCTCCTGCGGAAACCCGACAATCACATCCGTTGTAAGCGCCGGATGATCAAATACTTCCCGCAGAATTGTACATTTTCTGGCATATTCTTCGGCAGTGTAATGGCGGTTCATCCTTTTGAGCACCGAGTCACAACCGCTCTGCAAGGACAGATGAAAATGTGGGCATACCTTTGGCAGCTGCCCAAGTGCCCGGGCAAATTCTTCCGTAATAATGCCTGGCTCCAGGGAACCAAGGCGGATGCGTTCAATCCCGGCTATCTCATGAACCGCCTGTATCAGGGCTAAAAGAGTGGTCCCCGTATCTTTTCCAAAAGAGCTTAAATGAATGCCGGTCAGCACCACCTCGCGGCAGCCATCTTTCGCAAGTGACCGTATTTCCTTAAGCACCTCCTCAATCGGCCGGCTCTGGATTCTCCCCCGCGCATAGGGAATAATACAATAAGTACAGAACTGGTTGCAGCCATCCTGCACCTTGATGCTGGCACGGGTATGTTCCCTGTCATAAAAAGTCTCTCCGGAATCGTCCTGCGCATACTTCTGGTCACTGCCTGCCTGCCTGTCAGTGCAGTCATCCGCAGGGCGGTTGCCACAGCGGGCTGTTTCAGTCCCTTTCCTGGCCGCTTTATACTGCCGAATTGCCTCGACAAGATCCTTTTTCTGGCGATTGCCCAGTACAATGTCAACGGTGCCGTCTTCCTCAACCGGAGTAACAGCCGTCTCCACATAGCACCCCACCGCCACCACGATCGAGTCCGGATTCATCTTCCTCGCTTTATGCAGCATTTGCCTGGACTTTCGATCCGCGATGTTCGTCACTGTACAGGTGTTAATTACATACACGTCCGCTCCCGGCGCGAATGGCACGATTTCATATCCGGCCTTTTCGAGGAGGCCGCGCATCATTTCCGTCTCATATGCGTTTACCTTGCAGCCAAGATTGTGCAGCGCCGCTTTTTCAGCCATAATTAAAACCTCATTATCTTCTTTCTGTATATTTTAGCATCACATCAATGAAAACCGGACGTCTTAATCCTGGCTTCTCACAAAATTTACAAAAAACATTCAAAGATTATTCCTGAACTTTGCCTGAATTGTCCTTGACTTTTGTCCCGGCAGACAGTAAGATAAGAGCCGGGAACACGAATAATTACAGCAAAGTGGAGGAGTGATACTATGAAAACAGTACGGATTTCCCTGAATTCGATTGATAAAGTAAAGTCTTTTGTAAATGACATTACGAAGTTTGACAACGATTTTGACCTCGTGTCCGGCCGCTATGTCATTGACGCCAAATCCATTATGGGGATCTTCAGCCTGGATCTGTCAAAGCCGATCGAGCTGAACATTCATGCGGAGGATAACATTGACGAGATCCTGACCGTGCTTGCCCCGTACATCATCGCTGACTGATCTGACAACATCGGATCCGTCAAAGATCTACGTAAGCAGCTATTTGCCGCCGCACATTTGTGCGGCGGTTTTTCATACGCAGGACTACAGCATCAAAAAATTACCGCCAAATGCGCAACGCAGCCCGTGTCTTCAATAAATAAAATTCAATCATCCCGCTCAATACTAATCAGGCAAAATCTTCGCTCATTATTCTACAAATAAGGTCTCAGCCGACCCTACCGCTGTCTCCACCATCTCATCAATCTTTTCCGTCAGTTTCAGCTCAGAGCGCTGAATCACTTTGAGATTCGGCTTGGTCACCGGATGTTTGGCGACAAAGATGGTACAGCAGTCTTCAAAGGGCAGGATGGAGGTTTCAAAGGTATCTATTTTTTTCGCCACCTCAACAATCTCCTGTTTGTCAAAGCCAATCAGAGGACGAAAGACGGGCAGAGAGCACACCTCATTTGTGACGGCAAGGCTCTGCATGGTCTGGCTCGCCACCTGACCGATGCTCTCACCGGTAATCAGCGCCATGGAGCCGTCCATCGCGGCAAATCGCTCCGCAATCCGCATCATATAGCGGCGCATAATGATCGTCAGTTCATCGTGCGGACATTTCTCGTAAATATAGAGCTGGATGTCTGTAAAATTCACAACATGCAGCCGGATCGGCCCCGTATATTTCGCCACGATCTTCGCCAGATCCACCACTTTTTCTTTTGCACGCTCGCTTGTATAAGGCGGTGCGTGAAAATAAACCGCATCGATCACCACACCGCGTTTGCCGATCATATAGCCTGCCACCGGACTGTCGATACCGCCGGACAACAGCAGCATCGCCCGTCCGCTTGTGCCGACCGGCATCCCGCCCGGTCCCGGAATAATTTTGGAATAAACATAAATCATATCCCGGATCTCGACGTGCAGGGTAATCTCAGGATTGTGCACATCCACACGCAGCTGCGGGAAAGCATCCAGGATCCGTCCGCCCAGCTCACTGTTGACCTCCATGGATGGAATCGGATAGCTCTTTTTCGCGCGGCGCGTCATGACCTTAAATGTTATACGGTCTGAGCAGCCATCATCGGAGTCCGATGCAGAGCCAGCTGAGTCCGCAACGTCGCAGGCAGCGTCTTTGTTCTGCGCCTGCACCGCTCCAAGTGGCTGTACTGGAGACGGTTCCTGCGCAGGAGATGTTTTCTGCAGCGGTGTTATTTCCAGAGTCTTCTCTAAGAAACGGATCACATCATTTCCCAGTTCTTCAAGTCCCTTGTCTTCCACCTTCATAACCGGACAGATCCCTACGATACCAAACACGCGTCCGAGCGCGTCGACCGCCTCGTCGTAATCAAAATTCCCGCCGCAGTCGACATAGATTCGCCCCTGTTCGCGCATCACCGAAAATTCGCCGTCAATTTTCGAGAGAACATGCCGGATCTGTTTTACAAGAGCCTCCTCAAACAAATGGCGGTTCTTTCCCTTGATTGCGATTTCGCCGTATTTTATCAAAAACGTGTCAAACATTAATTTCTCGTATCCTTTCTTAGTGTCTTTGAAATCTGCGCAGCATGGGCAGCAGCTCCCGCAGGGTTTCCAGAGCAAAATCAATTTCTTCCTCTGTTGTAAAACGGCTGAAGCTGAAGCGCAGGGTTGATTCCAGCTGGGACGGCGGCAGATGCATTTCCCGGAGCACTGTGCTGGCCGTCTGTTTTTTATTAGAGGAGCAGGCAGAACCAGCGGAAACATAGATGCCTCGTTCTTCCAGCGCATGCAGCAATACCTCGCTGCGTACGCCGACGAAGGATGCGCTCACAATGTGCGCCGCACCATCCTCTCCATTTTCCGAATGAAGAATCACATCCGGCAGTTCGGACAGCCCTTTCATCAACCGATCCTTCAAAAACAGCATCCGCTCATGATCCTGATCCATGGTCGCAAACGCATCCGTGACTGCCTGGGCAAGACCTGCCGCCCCCGGGACATTGTCCGTGCCGGAGCGCATGCCCTTTTGCTGACCGCCCCCTAGAATCAGCGGCTGAAGCTTTACCTTTTCTCCAACATAGAGAAAGCCGCTTCCCTTCGGACCGTGAAGCTTATGTCCGCTCACAGAGAGCATGTCGATCCCCAGCCGTTTCGGGTAAATCGGATACTTTCCATATGCCTGCACTGCGTCTACATGAAACAGCGCAGCCGGATTTTTTTGTTTGATCATCCTGCCCGCCTCTGCAATCGGCTCAATCGTGCCGACCTCGTTATTGACAAACATGATGGAGACCAGAATGGTTTCCTCGCAAAGCGCGTTTTCCAGATCAGAAAGGCTGATGCTGCCCCTGGAATCTACGGGCAGATAAGTGACACGGAATCCCTGCTCTTCCAGAGCGTGCATCGGCATCAGCACCGCGGCATGCTCTACTGCGGTAGTGATCAGATGCATGCCGCGTCTTTTGTTAGCCGCTGCCGCACCCAGGATCGCCCAGTTGTCCGATTCCGTCCCGCCGGAAGTAAAAAAGATTTCTTTTTCACTTACCTTCAGCGTTTTTGCAATTTTTTCTCTCGCATCCTTCAGATAATGCTCTGCTTCCACACCTTTTTTATGTTTGGAAGAAGGATTGCCATAATCCTCCGTCATGGTCCTCACCACCACATCACGTACAGACTCTGTCACGCGCGTAGTCGCCGAATTATCCAGATATGCTTCCATATCCAATCTGCCTTTCTGCTAAATTTTCAGCCATTTGCTCAGCTTCCCGAATGATCTCATCTTCAAATCCCATCAGATGCAGCAGCCGGATCGCGTTTCTCGTCATGGCGCGGCCTTCCTTCAGCTGATAGTCAAAGGTCACCTCTTCATCCGTCACCTGTTCTTCAAAGTGATAGTTTTCATTTTTATCTCATTTTTGGGAAGCCATTTGACATCCAGCTTTACAAATCCCTCTGCTGCCTGTAAAACCTGATCAAGCATCACACAGGAGGTGATATAAGGGCGCACCCATTTTTTGGTCTTATCATAAATATAGCAGCTGACACCGATTGCCGCCAGAAGCAGCAGAATCCCCGCCTGCGGAGTGATAAAAAGAGTGCCGACTGCAATCAAAATCAGTAAGATGCATCCAAGGTGTGTCAGATTACTGCCGGCTGTCGTCGCGTTTTGAAGATTATAAATATAATCGAAAACGGAAAAACGACTATGCGGCCGTCCGATTTTTGCGAAAAAATACTCCATGTTTTCCCGCTCGGCCGGATGATCTGTAAGCCACTGCACCATCTGCTCAAACTCCTCAAGCTCTCCTTTCGCAAGCTGAGGCGTGCGCAGGCGATAATATAAATAGCTTTCCCCGATAAAAGAACGTGTATGGTTCATCTGGCAGAACACATGATCCATATCCAGATCATTCCAGGTAATATCATCAATCTGGAAGCCTTCATAATCTCTATGAAGATAATAATGGCGGATATTTTCAAACTCAGCCGCGTCATATTCACGATCCGGCAATTTTCCCCACTCTTCACGGATCCTGGCATACAGATACCGGCGACTCCGGCGGCGGTCCCAGAGAAGAAAGGCTGCAAACACAGCCACCACCAAAAGAAGAATCCCTAGCGCCGCCAAAACCGTCTCCACGCTGTAATTCTGGTAACCGCCTGTCATCTTTTTTTATGCCTCATAGTCCAGGCAGGAACGGTCACACACATAAGGGCGCACATAGGTATCTGCTACCGCCACATGAGCCGGGTGGCTGCCGTAAACGGCTACACCCTGTGCTTTTTCCATGGTCGTTACCAGAGCTATCTCATGAGTGCTTGACGGAATCGGATCCTCTACAAATTTGACAGACAAAAGTCCCGGCACCTGCCCAACCAGGGTCTGAAGATGCTCCGCCATGGAAGCTTTCAGCTCCGGCTTTTTCTCCTCCGGGATCTCCTTTTTGAAATTCCACATTACAATATGATAAACCATTTTTTATATCCTCCATGTATTTGTTTGGGTGTATATTGCTTTAACAAAAATACCTTATTTCACCAAAATAATCAAGCCATTTCTGCTGGCTTTCCTTCCAGCAGGTACATCAGAATGGACAGCACCGTCATCCCGGCCGTCTCTGTGCGCAGAATCCGTCTGCCCAATGTGACCGGAAGAGTCCCCGCCTCCTGCGCAAGCATTACCTCCTGCTCATCAAAACCGCCCTCCGGACCGATCAGAATGGCAATGGATTCTCCAGGGCGGATTGTACCGAACGCCTGCCTTGTCGCATCCATCCCCCTGGCAAGCTCATAGGGAATGAATTTCTGATCAAAGGTTTGCGCGTAATTTACCGCTTCTTCAAACGACATAACCTGTTTTACTGCGGGGATGACTGCCCGTTTTGCCTGCTTAGCCGCGCTCTGGGCAATCGCGTTCCAGCGCCCAAGCTTTGACTGCGCCTTCTTCGCATCCAGCTTTACCACGGCGCGTTTGGTTGCCATTGGGACAATTTCACTCACACCGAGTTCTACGGCTTTCTGGATAATCAATTCCATTTTATCTGCTTTCGGCAGCCCCTGAAACAATACAATTTTCGATGGCAGTTCTGTATCCGCCTCCTGTGACCAGAGAATCTTCGCGGTGACCGCTTCTTCGCCAATCTGGGTCACTTCGCATCGATAGGTCACCGCATCTTTATCGCTGATACTGATCTGCTCTCCCGGCCGGAGACGCAATACGTTGCGAATATGGTTCACATCACTGCCCGTGATGCAGATCTCCCGTTCCCCAATCTGTTCTGAATCCACAAAAAAATGATGCATAAGATCACTCTTTCCGCGCCGTCACCGACACCCAGTCGTTCTGGCGGGTCACTTCAATCACTTCCAGACCGGCCTTTTTCACTGCTTCAACAACCACAGTCTCTTTTTCGTCGATAATCCCTGATGTGATATAAATCCCGCCAGCTTTAAGATGGTTTACGACTACTGGTGTCAGCGGCAGGAGCACCTCTGCCAGAATATTTGCCACCACGATGTCGTATTTCTCATATCCAGCCGCATCCTGCACCTTTTGATCATCAATGATATTCCCAAGCAGCACCTGCATCGACCCATCCGGAATTTCGTTTGCCTCCAGATTTTCCCGCACGGCTGAAATCGCGCATGGATCCAGATCCGTGCCAAGGGCATGCTTTGCTCCCAGCTTCAGCGCGGCGATGGAAAGTATTCCGCTGCCGGTGCCGACATCAAGGAGTTCGGTCTGATCGGTCACATATTTTTTAATCTGGCGCAGACAAAGCTGGGTTGTCTCATGCATGCCGGTGCCAAACGCGGTCCCCGGATCGATATGGATAATCATTTTATCCTGATCTTCTTTTTTTACCTGCTCCCAGGACGGAATAATCAGAATGTCGTCCACATAAAACTGGTGAAAATATTCCTTCCAGTTGTTGATCCAGTCCTTATCCTCTGTCTGAGACGCGGCGATTGTTCCTTCTCCAATGTCCAGGAACATCCGCAGATCCTCCAGCTCCTGCCGCACATTCGCAAGAATGGTCTCGGTATCCGCATCTTCTTCCAGATAAAAGGTCAGATAAGCAATGCCGTCGTCCTCCGGTCCGTCCGGCAGAATATCAACGAACATCTGTCTTTTATCATCCTCGGAAAGAGGTACCTTGTCTTCAATTTCTACTCCTTCAATCCCAATTTCTGCAAGTGTGGCGATGACAATGTCCTCCGCCTCTGTGCGTGTTTTTATCGTAAACTTATTCCATCGCATGATTCAGGTTCCTCACATAATCTTTTTAATTGTGCCAATGATTGTTAGCTTACCACTATACGCCAATCTTTTCAATAAAAAATTAGAGGCTCTTTGTATCCGCGGTCCGCATCTTTTTCGCGCAAAGGAAACGGGGGAAGAAATCCTCCCCCCTGTCTGATTACAGAATATTACAGATTGATACGTGTTTGCCGCCTCCAATGATATAAAACGGGCTGCTGGTTTCGATTTATGTCATTTCACATAGGTATATATCCTTCTCTGCAGCAAAAAAACATCCCTTTACTCCTCGAAGGTCTCCTTCAGCTTTTCCATAAAGCCTCTTTTTTTCTTCTCAGCTCCTTTTTCCTGCGGCTTTTTAGGCGAATCACCCGCCTGTGCAAGGCTTCCGCCCATTGCAGCATCAAACTCCCTAAGAGCCTGCTTTGCCTCCTCCGTCAGTTTTGTCGGAACCTGTACGTTCAAGGTCACATAATGATCCCCGCGTTTATGATCTCTGCTGCGCAGGGAAGGTACACCCTTGCCCTTAAAGCGCACACGCGTACCGGTCTGGGTACCCGGCTTCACTGTGTAGACAACATCGCCGTCTACCGTACTGATCTTTACATCCCCGCCCAAAGCTGCCTGCGCAAATGTGATTGGTACTTCCGAGAAAATGTCCGTATCCTGCCTGGTAAGAAAAGCATGTCTGCCGACAATCACTTCAACAAGAAGATCTCCGCGCGGACCGCCATTTGACCCTGGCTCTCCTTTTTCGCGAATACGGATGCTCTGACCGTTGTCAATACCGGCCGGAACCGATACTTTGATTTTCTTTTTGCTGGATGTATATCCGCTGCCGTAGCAGTTGGGGCATTTTTCTTTTATGATTTTACCAGTGCCATGGCAGTCCGGACAGGTTTGCACATTCTGTACCGTTCCGAAAATGGACTGCTGTGAGAAGACTACCTGACCGCGGCCTCCGCATTTTTTACAGGTTTCAGGAGAAGTCCCCGGTTTTGCTCCGGTGCCATGGCAGGAGGTACATTCATCCTTTAAATTCAATTCTAATTCTTTTTCACAGCCAAAAACAGCCTCTTCAAAGGTAATACGAACGCTTGTGCGGACATTCGCACCCTGCATGGGACCTGCGGAGCCTCGCCGTCTGCTGCCTCCTCCGCCGCCGAAAAGGTCGCCGAAGATATCGCCAAAGATATCTCCCATATCACCAAAGTTAAACCCGTCAAAATCAAAACCCCCGGATCCGCCGGCGCCGCCTTCAAACGCAGCATGTCCAAACTGGTCATACTGACGGCGTTTTTCCGGATCACTTAAGACAGCGTATGCCTCCGACGCCTCTTTAAATTTCTGTTCAGCCTCGGCATCGCCCGGGTTCATATCCGGGTGATATTTTTTTGCGAGTACGCGGTAAGCTTTTTTTAATTCAGCATCATCCGCGGTCTTGCTCACACCAAGCACCTCATAATAATCTCTTTTATCTGCCATAATAAACTCCTCACCTTAGAATGCCCCTGAAGAGAGAGCTTCCCTCCAGGGGTATCCAGGATTATTTCATACCAGTTTCTATCAGTCGGTCTTGGACCTGACTATCTGCTATTTTGATTGTGTCCAGGAATTGTCCTGGCCGTTTTCCTTATGCAAAAATGATTTGCGGCCATTTCGCACTGGCAAAAAGATTATACCTCGCGGTAATCTCCGTCTACCACATCATCGTCATCGCCTGCAGAGCTGCTGCCTGTGCTCTGGCCTCCCATGTTCGGGCCGGCTCCCATGTTCGGATCGGCACCGGCTGCGCCCTGTGCCTCATATACCTTCGCGAACAGCTTCTGAGCGCTCTCCATCAGTTTTTCTCTGCCGGCCTTCAGGTCCGCGATCTGCGCATCTGTCATATCTTCCGGATTGGTCTGAGCGATCAGATCCTTCAGAGATTTCAGGTCAGCTTCCACTGCAGCCTTGTCAGCAGCATCTACCTTGTCTCCCACCTCTTCAAGAGCCTTCTCGGTCTGGAAGACCATCGCGTCCGCGTCATTTCTGGTGTCGATCGCGTCCTTCTTTTTCTTATCCTGCGCCTCGTACTCAGCAGCTTCCTTGACCGCGCGGTCGATCTCATCGTCCGACATGTTCGATCCGGAGGTAATTGTAATATGCTGCTCTTTTCCGGTGCCAAGATCCTTCGCGGATACGTTTACAATGCCGTTTGCGTCGATATCGAAGGTAACCTCGATCTGCGGCACTCCTCTTCTTGCAGGCGGGATTCCATCCAGACGGAACTGGCCGAGGGACTTGTTGTCCTTCGCGAACTGACGCTCACCCTGTACAACATGGATATCCACAGCCGTCTGATTGTCAGCAGCGGTAGAGAATACCTGGCTCTTCTTGGTCGGGATCGTCGTGTTGCGTTCAATCAGCTTCGTTGCTACGCCGCCGAGCGTCTCGATAGAAAGTGACAGCGGAGTCACGTCCAGAAGAAGGATGTCTCCGGCACCTGCATCGCCTGCCAGCTTCCCGCCCTGGATAGAAGCACCCAGCGCCACGCATTCATCCGGATTCAGACTCTTGTTCGGCTCATGGCCGGTGAGCTGTTTTACCTTATCCTGTACAGCCGGGATACGGGTAGAACCGCCAACCAGCAGCACCTTGGAAAGCTCGCTAGCGGAAAGTCCTGCATCCTTCAGGGCATTCTGTACCGGAACCACAGTCGCCTCTACGAGATCATGTGTCAGCTCATCAAATTTTGCTCTGGTCAGATCCATCTCGAAGTGCTTCGGACCAGTCTCATTCGCTGTAATAAACGGCAGGTTAATGTTCGTCGTGGTGGAGGAAGAAAGCTCCTTCTTCGCCTTCTCAGCCGCCTCTTTCAGCCTCTGCAGCGCCATCTTATCGCCGGAAAGATCAATGCCTTCCTTGGACTTGAAGTCAGCGATCATATAATCAACAATCTTCTTATCGAAGTCGTCGCCGCCGAGACGATTGTTGCCGTTGGTTGCAAGTACCTCGATAACACCTTCGCTGATCTCAATGATGGAAACATCAAAAGTACCGCCGCCCAGGTCATAGACCATGATCTTCTGCTCATTTTCATTGTCAAGGCCATACGCAAGCGCCGCAGCCGTCGGCTCGTTGATGATACGCTTCACATCCAGACCTGCGATCTTGCCCGCATCCTTCGTTGCCTGGCGCTGTGCGTCGTTAAAATAAGCCGGAACGGTGATAACGGCCTCTGTCACCTTTTCTCCCAGATAATTCTCAGCGTCCGCCTTCAGCTTCTGCAGAATCATCGCGGAAATCTCCTGCGGAGAGTATTTCTTACCGTCGATCGATACACGGTAATCGCTTCCCATATGTCTTTTGATTGAGGAAACTGTGTGATCCGCGTTTGTCACCGCCTGACGCTTCGCCGGCTCGCCGACCAGTCTCTCACCGCTCTTGGTGAATGCCACGATGGACGGTGTCGTGCGGGCTCCCTCTGTATTCGTAATAACTACAGGCTTTCCGCCTTCCATTACTGCTACGCAGCTGTTTGTAGTACCAAGATCAATACCAATAATTTTACTCATAATAATTCCTCCTGCTTTTTGCCCCAAAGGACACAATGTGAAATGTTCAGATTTTATATTTACGGCGTCGTCTCAAGGAACGTCTCTTCCCGATTATTTTCCCGGGGCGATTCTTTTGACGAAGCCGGTTTAATGTGGAATCCGGCTGTTTACAGCCGTCGGTTTTCCGGGCCGCTGCGACTGACTGTGAGGCTGCCGCATTTTCCAGGTAAAAGCCTCATTTTAGTTTGCTACCTTGACCATGCTGTGCCGAAGCACACTGTCGTGATACAGATACCCTTTCTGGAACTCTTCAACCACGATGTTCTCACCAGACTCTTCGTCCTCCACGTGCATGACTGCGTTGTGAAAATTAGGATCAAATGGCTGGCCGACAGCCTCAATCGGCTTCACTCCAATCCCGTCCAGGACGGAAAGCAGCTGGCGGTAAACCTTTTCCATCCCCTGCGCGAAAGCATCCTGTTTCTGCTCTTCACTCATGTTAGCAAAGCCGCGCTCAAAATTGTCAACAGTCGGAAGAATCTTCTCCAGCACACTCTTTGCGCCAACTTCAAACATTGCGGACTTTTCCTTTTCAGAACGCTTGCGGAAATTGTCAAACTCTGCCATCTGGCGCTGTACGCGGTCTGTCAGTTCTTCAATCTGCTGATCGCGTTTGTCTTTCTCCTTTTTCTTTCTGCCGAAGAATCCTTTTTTCTCGGAATCTTCCTCTGATGATCCTGTACCAGCAGAGGCATCCGTCTGGTTTCCCGCCGCAGTCTCCCCGGATGCAGCGTTTTTCTGCGAATAAGATTCCTCTTCCGCAGTGTCCCCGTCTTTTGCAGAACTGTCTGCCGCAGACTTTGTCGAATCCGGAGCCTCCTTACGGCAATCCTGCTCTCCTGCCTGGTTCTTCGTTTCATCGGCGGAAGCATTCGATACCGTCTCACCGCCTGTGGCAGACTCGTTTGCTTCTTCTCTGATATCTTCCAATGGCTTCTCCACCTTTCCGAATCTTATCTTTCTTCATAATAGAATAATGTTCCGTGTTGCTATGCAGTCGAATCCATCCGGAACCGACCAGTCAGCCCAGCCTTGGTTTGCCTGAGACAAAACTTTCTATGAACCTTCCCCGGCAGTACCATCTGAGTCGTTGCCTTTTTTATAAATCTGATCAAGCTGTGCCATCATTGTCTTCAGCGTACCGATCACTTTTCCGTAATCCATCCGCTTTGGCCCGACTACGCCAATCCTGCCATACATCCCATCGCCAAGATCATAAGTAGCAGTCACCACGCTGCAGTCCCGCATGGAAGGAACGGAGGATTCCTGTCCGATGTATACCTGAATACCAGTCTCCTGATCTGTATCATCCGATGAAATCAGCCCTGCCAGATCCCGTTTATTCTCAAACGCGCTGATCAGCTCACTGGCTCTCTCGCTGGTACTCAGCTCCGGATAACGGAAAATATTGGTTGCCCCGCTGGTATAGATCTCGACATCCTCATCTTCCTGAAAAGCTTCCGCGACAGCATCCAGTACACGGTTTACGATCTCACTGTGTGTCCCGGCCTGCTCTTTCAGCTTTGAAATCGTGCTGAGATTGATCTGATCCAGTGTCAATCCATTCAGAGCACTGTTGAGAAGAATATTCAGCTCCAGAATTGTCTGGTAATCCAGGTCATGCTCCATATCCAGCATTTTATTACGGACAACATTTCCTTCCGTCACAACAGTTGATAAAATCTGCGTATCCGAAACGATCGAAAGCTGGATAAACTTCAGCTTGGTCTGATGAATCTTCGGCCCGGAAATCATGGCTGCATAATTGGTATTCGCCGCCAGAATCTGCGCCATCTGCCTGAGAATCATCTCCATTTTATCCTGACGCTGAAGGACGACTTCCTTTATTTCCGTGACCTCGCGGTCCTTCTCTTTCATCATACGGTCCACATACAGCCGATAGCCCGCATCAGATGGAATCCGTCCCGCGGAGGTATACGGCTGCTGAATCAGGCCCATCTCCTCCAGATCAGACATTTCATTGCGTATTGTGGCAGAACTCAGATTCAGATCTGTGTATTTGGAAATCGTACGGGAGCCAACCGGCTCGCCTGTCTCCAGATAAGTCTTGATGATTGCTTTTAAGATCGCCCACTTTCTATCATCCAGCTCCATCTGAATTCCTCCTTCTTTTGTTGTTAGCACTCTTTTCATTCGAGTGCTAACACCTCACGCTGCTTACTATAATACTCGAATCTTGGTTTGTCAATAGTCATTTTCGATTTTTTTGGTATTATTACTTGTATTTTTTGTGTATTTTCAGTATTATCATACCAGCGTGTCAAAGTCGGGAATAAAATGCCTGTGTTCCTGATGAATGCGGCAGAAAGGATCACTGCTTATTTATGAAAAGAAAAACTCGTCTGGCTGTAGGGGCAGCCATCCTGATGATCGCAGGGCTGATTGGATTCGGAATTATGCTTACGATGAGAGACAGAACAGAAAATCTTCCGTCAGAAGAGGCTTATCAGCTCACGCAAAAAGAAGCGTCAGATTTACTCGCCGAGCTTGATGCCATCACTGACCCTGATGCAGACGATGGGCTTGAGAGTGCTTCGCTTCCCGAATCAGATACAGATTCAATGGCCGCTGCCGCTTCTGACTCAGCCAGCGATAAGGTTCCTGTTAATCAGACGGACGTAGAGTCGGAAACAGAACAGGATACGGAATGGGTGCTGGATCTGCTCGCGCTGGATGATACGCCGGTGATCTGGGTAGGGGATTCGCGGACAGTCGGCATGCAAAAGGCTCTCGGCAGCTATACAGAAGATGTCTTTATCGGTGCCGCAGGGGAGGGGTACAGCTGGCTGTATGAGACCGGTGTATCCCAGCTTAAGGCGGCAATTTCTGAATATCCCGGGCGGCCTGTGATTTTAAATATGGGGGTCAATGATTACGAAAATCTCTATAATTATATGGTACTCTATGATGAACTGACATTAGAGTATCCGGACACTGTTTTCTGGTTTCTTTCTGTGAATCCCGTAGATGATGAAGCCGGGCTGTATATCACGAACGCACAAATCGAAGAATTCAATGCATCTCTGTCCGCCGCATATCCGGATACCTGGCTGGACTGCTATACCTTCCTTATAAAAGCAGATGCCGGCACAATCGACGGCATCCACTATTCTGAGGAAGTATATCGAATGATTTATCTGTATGTAAAGGAAGAGATCTCTGACAGATCCTGACCAGAACTTTGATAAACCTCTTTTCTTAAGACTTTTTATATTTCTTTTACTTTCCTTTCACACAATCGCCACAAGCCTCTGTTAGACTGTCGTCATTACAGGAAGCCACCCGGGGGTTACAAATCGCGAATCATTCGGACTGGCTTCACCAAAAAATGCTCCCAGCGCTGGCAGGGACGTGTTCCATCTTTTGGAGCGAACGTTTATCCGATACCAGCGGCTGGGTTATCATATAAATACTGTTACACTTCTTTCCAACCGGGCGCTCAGACGAGCGTCCGTTTTTCATGTACATCTTCCGTCCGATCCGAAGCGGCGCGCAGGATCACGCCTGTTTTCTGTGCATTACATCACCTTTTTCACAGCGGTTTCCCCATCCATCGATCAGGACTCCGTCGCGATAAACGCAGACAATCTCGCAGTTATTGGAGCAGCGGCCGCAGCTGGCTTCCCGGGTCTTGAACTCCACATCTTCCACCGAAAAGTCGAATTCGCGGCGCACGGTACCGCTCTTTGCGAGAAGAGCAGCTCCGATAGCCCCCATCAGATGGCCGTTCTCATCTACGCGGACCTTGCAGCCCAACGCTTTTTCGAAGGCAGCGACGACCCCGATGTTTTTACTGACACCGCCCTGAAATACAACAGGAGAAACGATACGCTTGCCCTTGCCGACGTTGTTCAGATAATTCGCCACAACAGCCTGGCAGAGCCCGGCGACAATGTCTTCTTTGGAATGTCCCATCTGGATTTTGTGGACTAGGTCGGATTCCGCAAACACGGTACAGCGGGCAGCGATCTGTGTCGGACGTTTGGAACGCAGGGCAATCTCTCCCATATCTTCCACGTCTATGCCCAGGCGTCTGGACTGACTGGAGAGAAACGCTCCTGTGCCGGCCGCACAGAGCGTATTCATCGCATAGTCTACCGCAACTCCGTTTTCCACCAGAATGATTTTGGAATCCTGTCCGCCGATCTCCAGAATCGTGCGCGTTTCCGGGTAAAAGGAGGTCGTACCGACTGCGTGCGCGGTAATCTCATTTTTGATCATGGTCGCGCCCGTGATTGTCCCGGCCAGGCGGCGCGCGCTGCCTGTAGTCCCGGTGGCCACGATTTTATATGCTTCTTTATCAAATTTTTCTTCCAGCAGGCCGATCAGCTTTTTGACCGCACCGATCGGATCCCCCTCTGTCCAGATGTACGCGCTGGAGAGAATTTCTTTTTCCTCATTTAAAATCACTCCTTTGGTTGAGATCGAGCCAACGTCGATGCCCAGGAATGCTTCTTTTTTCATATTTTCCATTGGTCCATCCTCCTTTTTGCATCCCGTGTCGTTCTTTTCCCGGCCGTACTTTTATCGGTATCCCGTATGCTCATCCGGAAATCTGCATGGCTGCTCATCGAATTACCTTCTTTCTCATGCTCAGCATATCATAAAAGGCTTCCAGTCTGGTCATCAGTCCTGTATCGCTGGTCTGAGAATCGTATGTCAGATACAGGATCGGGATTTTATAGTCCGAGCCGATGTTCTGCAGTACCGGCATGATATCAATCTCCGGCGTGCATCCGGCCGATTTCACGTGAATAATGCCGTCAAACCCGCGCTTCGCATAATCCCGCGCGCACCAGATATTTGCTGTGGAGGTAGGTCCCATTTCATAGCGGCAGAGATCGCGGATCCGCACATTCAGGTTTTTCTCACCGCTGTAATGCAGGTTCCGATGGGAAATATTCATCCAGCGATGAACCTCTGCCCCCATATCAGCAAGCTTCTGCTCCAGCTCCAGGTTGGAAAAATCATCCTGCGCCGTAAAATATTCCCCGATCACGCCGACACGCAGCGGTTCCTCTTTCCGCAGCGGAATCTCATCAAAAGCCAGCTTTACCTTCTGATGCCCCGCCTCAATGTCCGATTTGGAGGAAGCCTTGTCCATATCCGTCCAGAACTGATTCAATGCCTTTCTGTAAGCACCTTTTGTAACTTCAAAGCCGCAGTTTTTATAATATTCGGCTTCTACCTCATCAATGTATTCAACCATTTTCAGCATTTCCATGCCGCCAACAGTCGCTTTGGCGACATGCAGCTTCGGATTCATCCGGCGTATGGCCTTCAGATAGTCCCGGTTCTTCCCGGTCGTATATTCAGCCATGTTGATGAAGTCAAACTGATAGCCGAGGTCGCGCAAAATCTGCTCCTGCAGCTCTCCATAATATCCTAAGCGGCAGTATCCAAAAACCATCAGCAGCGTGTCCGCGCCGCATTCCAGTGCTTCAATCATACTGCCAAGCGTCGTTTTGAACGGTGTACAGACCGTATCCGGGCTGTACAGACTGCCGATGTCCAGCGTTTTTTTCGTCATCCGCGGCTGCATGATATATTGCTGCCCCAGGCCAACTTCGATAAAATACTTTAGTGCGTAATTATAACGCGCGGCAATCGGAAACGCTATTTTCTTTTTATCTGTGGTAATTGGTTCCGTTGAATTACTTTTTTTTGCCATAAAAATACCTCAAATCGTACGCTTAAGCATCACTTAGCTGCCGCATGAAAGTTCAGAATATCCACAAAACTCTCCAGCCGTGTCTCTACGCCTGCCATGCCGCTCTGGGCATCCAGCATCAGGTTCAGGACCGGCGTACCGTCTCCCCGCCGGATGATCATGTCATTTGTCATCGCGTCCGGCCCGCATGGGAACACGCTAAGAAGAATGATTCCGTCTACGCGCTTTCGGTTTTCATATATCCCTCCGGCAATCTCACGGTTCAATTCCCAGCGCATGGTCGGCGACATCCGTGAGCCCTGCTTCAGCGCCTCTTTCCGGTCCATGACATCCGCGCGAAGGACAGTAACTCCGGCGTTTTTCAGAAAATCTGTAATCGGTTTCCCGATGTAAGCATCATTGACCACATAACTGTGCGAAGCGATCATGACTTTCAGACCATCGTTCTTGTATAAAAGCTCCTGCGCGTGAACCTGATTTTTCCAGTCCTCATTCTCCGCTTTTTTGGCTTTTTTATAAGCTTTAGAAACTGCTTTCCGTGAAAATCCGATCTCTTCTCCCATTGTGAGAAATGCGCTTTCTTCATCGAGCCCATGCTGAACATCAATATTATAAGAAAGAAACTTCTGGCCGCTTTCACGAAAAAGATTGCGGCAGATGTCGTACAGACCTTCAAAAGTCGTGCACATGTATCTGCGGATGCCAAAGTTACTGATTCGCGGTACGAGAATATAGTCACAATTTCCGACCAGTTTCTCCACATGGCCCAGATAGAGCTTTACGGAAAGGCACATCTCATCGATTGCCCTTGCTGTGCCGCGGTTCATCGTCTCCAGCGTGGTAGCCGGGCTTACCAGCACATCTGTTCCCAGTTCCCTGAAAAAAGTCTTCCACAGCACATGGTATCTGTCATAAAGAAGCGCCCTGGGCAGTCCGATGATCAGCTTTCGGCCGGCAGGTGCCGTGTCTTTGATTTTTGCCAAATAAGATCACCTCTTTCTTCTTTTTTACACATGAACAGATTATATTCTTTTTGACTCACATTTTCAATCACGATTTTTTGCTGCTTATCCCATACAGTTTCTCCAGGTTACACGTCACCGCGCCGCAGGGTACCGGTAGCACACGTCTTATGTCCCGATTTAGCAGAAAATCGAGGACGCAGGGGCGACCAGGCCGGAGAGAACGAGCAACACAGGTGTTATTCAATGGGATGCTTTAACCGCGACCCTGCGCCCTTAGAAAACGCCGGGGATAACCCCGGCGCATATGACAGCTGCATTTCCTTATAGAATCCTGATGCATCATTTGTGAAACAGTGAGAAGCCCTTTTTCTCAGACTCATCGCCATTCGTGATGGTACCCACCTTGTAGCCGGTCTCTTCGATCGCGGCGCGGAGCTTGCTTTCATCGAGCGCAGCCTCAGAGAGGATCTCTGTGATCCCTTTGCTGTGATTTGATGTAACCTTCTTTACATCAAAAGCCTTGCGGACGGCTTCATTTACGTGATTTTCGCACATTCCGCACATCATTCCGTCTACCTGTACTGTTGTCTTTACCATTCCTGTTTCCTCCATTTCGTGATTAATATTTATTTCACATTCCGTTCTGGCCTTTTTGTCGTGTCCCGCATCATGGATCCGGAACAGATTCAGGCGCAGCGCGTTGGATACGACACAAAAGCTGGAGAGGCTCATGGCTGCTGCCCCGAACATCGGGTTCAGCGTCCAGTCAAAGATCGGTATCCATACGCCGGCGGCGAGCGGAATGCCGATAACATTGTAAAAAAATGCCCAGAAGAGATTTTCATGAATGTTGCGCAGGGTCGCGCGGCTTAAGCGGATGGCAGCCGGAACGTCGCTTAAGCGGCTTTTCATCAGGACAATGTCCGCCGCGTCAATAGCGACATCCGCTCCCGCGCCAATCGCTATGCCGATGTCGGCTCTTGTAAGTGCCGGTGCATCGTTGATCCCGTCGCCGACCATCGCGACTTTGATTTTTCTCTTCCGACGGCCCCCTTTTTGACGGTTGGAAAACGTTTTTTTAATCAAGGCCAGGAAAGGAATATCCGCATCTTCCGGCACAGCGATCTCTTTCAGCTGCCGGATGACGCTTTCCTTGCCGTCCGGCAGGACACCGGCGATGACGTCATCCACGCCTGCCTGAGCACCGATCGCCTTAGCCGTGCGCTCGTTGTCACCGGTCAGCATAACGACGCGGATGCCCATATTCTGAAGCTCTCTGACTGCCTGCGGGCTGTCCTCTTTGATCACATCCGCAACCGCGATGATACCAAGAAGGCTGTTATTTTTTGCAAACAGGAGAGGTGTCTTACCCTCCTCCGCGAATCTGTCTGCCTTTGTTTTGATTTCATCCGGGATTTCCATGCGGCTGCTGATAAATGACAGGCTGCCGCCAAGCAGCTCTTCCCCGTCCAGGGTGGCTGTAAGTCCATTGCCCGGAAGTGCCTGAAAATCAGCAACTTCCGCGAAAGAGAGTTTTTGTTCCCTTCCGTATTGTAAAATGGCTTTCGCCAGCGGATGCTCGCTCTTTTGCTCAAGGTCGTAGGCAAATTTCAGCAGCTCTCTCTCCGTCACAGCAGCTGCCGGAAACAGGTCTGTTACCTTCGGCTCACCGCTCGTAATGGTGCCGGTCTTATCCAGCACGACAACCTGCACCTTTCCCGCTTCCTCCAATGAAACCGCGTTTTTAAAAAGAATGCCGTTTTTTGCTCCCATCCCATTGCCGACCATGATTGCCACCGGCGTCGCCAGTCCCAGCGCGCACGGACAGCTGATTACCAGAACGGAGATTCCTCTTGCGAGAGCAAAAGCGATCGTCTGTCCCGACAGAAGCCAGACAAATGTAGTGATCAGCGCAATCGTAATCACGACCGGTACAAACACACCTGATACACGGTCCGCAATCTTCGCGATCGGCGCTTTTGTCGCGGCAGCGTCGCTCACCATCTGTATGATCTGGGAAAGGGTCGTATCCTCCCCAACCCTGGTCGCCTGGCAGCGGATGAAGCCGGACTGATTGACCGTCGCGGCAGAGACGGAATCCCCGGCTGCTTTGTCCACCGGGATGCTTTCGCCGGTCAGAGCGGCCTCGTTTACCGCACTGCTGCCGTCCAGAATAACGCCGTCTACCGGTATATTTTCCCCGGGGCGCACGACAAACACGTCGCCTTTTTGAACCTGATCAATCGGAACGGTCTGTTCTATGCCGTCTTTCTCTACGACCGCAGTCTTCGGTGCGAGCTTCATCAGGCTTTTGAGCGCATCGGTTGTCTTTCCCTTTGACCGCGCTTCCAGCATCTTGCCGACCGTGATCAGTGTCAGAATCATCGCCGCCGACTCAAAATAAAACTCCATCATATAAGTCATGACAGCTTCCGTGTTGCCGTCCACCTGTGCCCGTGTCATCATAAACAGCGCGTAGACGCTCCAGATAAAAGACGCCGACGAGCCAAGCGCCACGAGCGTGTCCATATTTGGCGAGCCGTGGAGCAGGCTTTTAAAGCCGCTGATGAAAAACTTCTGATTAATCACCATAATGATGATGGCGAGCAGCATCTGCACCAGCCCCATCGCCACATGATTGTCATCAAACCAGGCGGGCAGAGGCCATCCCCACATCATATGCCCCATGGAAAAATACATCAGTATAAGCAGAAAGCCTACAGAAGCGATCAGTCTGCGCTTCAGGATGGGGGTCTCATGATCCGCCAGCGCCTCCTCCTGTTCCGCCAAAGACTGAGAAGCATATGCGTTTGCGCTCCCATTTCTGGCAGCCGCGGAGCCCTTTTGAGCCGCCTGGTATCCGGCATCCTTCACAGCGCGAATAATCGCGTCCGGCGAGGCGCTTCCCTCTACCCCCATCGAGTTCGTCAGCAGGCTGACCGAGCACGAGGTCACGCCGGGGACCTTTGCCACAGCCTTTTCCACTCTCGCCTGGCAGGCTGCACAGCTCATCCCCGTCACGGTATATTGATCCATATTTTTCTCCTTTCTATGCCAAAGTTCTTAAAATATTACATATTTATAAGAAGAAAGCTGTTCTGCTTAATGCCGCGGAATCTGCCGATTCTGTCGTTCATCTCATCAGCTTCCAAATAGTGCCCACCAGCTCATCCACCACTTCGTCCTTGCCCTCTCTGATATCCCGTGCTACGCAGGAGTGAATATGGCTGGAAAGCAGCTCCTTATTAAACGAATTTATTGCCGCATTGACCGCCGCGGACTGAATCAGAATGTCATTGCAGTACGCGTCTTTCTCGAGCATTCCACGAATCCCGCGGATCTGGCCCTCAATGCGGTTCAGCCGGTTGATCAGCTTTCGGCGTTCTTCTTCGGAACGCATCGTCTTCTTGCCACAGCAGGCACAGACGTTTTCCTCATTGGCGGCGGAACGCTCATCGGTCAAAAGATCAACATCCGCTTCTATGCATTTATCTTCTGACACTTTCCTGTTTTTTATGCTTTCCATGTTTCCTGCGATTTTCGCGTTTTCTTTACATGCCATGTTTATAATGCCCTCTGTATTTCTTTTTTTGCCAGGTTCTCAGTCTTCCCATAAAAATACCCCTGATGGGTATTTTGCGATGCAATAATATACCCCCTGACGGTATTTGTCAAGGGGTAACAGATTATTCCTGATTCTCCAGAGCCAAAATCACTTCCGGCAGGTCTTCTGCCCTTGGGCTTAAAGCAATTGCGCCAGCCTCTGTAAGCTCCTTACGTGATCCATATCCGTATAAAACGCCGACGCAGGAAAGGCCGTTTTCTCTCGCCCCTTCCACATCATTCGAACGGTCACCTACCATGAGCATTTCCGATGTACTCACTGATTTTATACCCTGCCGTGTATCAGCGGACGCGCTTTCCAGAATCTGTGACAACGCGTACGCGATGACCTCGCCTTTTTTATTTCTTCCCTCATCCATTGTCGCCCCTGCGATCAGTTCAAAAAAACCATCCAGCTGAAAATACGTAAGAATTCTTTTCGCGCTCTCCTCCGGCTTGGATGTCGCGACAATCAGCTTCCTGCCCTGTGCGCGTAAAGTCTTCAAAGTCTGCGGAATCCCTTCGTAGACAAGGTTTTCCTTCCAGCCGCGATCATGATAATATTCCCGGTAAACATCCACCATATGAAGGGACTGTTCCTTTGTCATTCCATAAAACTTCTGGAAGGACTCTGACAGGGGCGGACCGACAAAAGCACGCAGCTTCTCCCGGTCTGTCTCTGTAATCCCGACCTTGTTCAGCGCGTATATTACGGAATTGATAATCCCCATACCCGACTCTGTCAATGTGCCATCCAGATCAAATAGTATGTATTCATAGTGCTTCATCGTTTTCTCCTTGTATTCTTAATATAATGGCGCAGTACTGTTTTCAATTTCCTGAAAAAACGGAACATTGTCTGCGTCCATAGCCGCTTGCGGGCGCATGACCGGAAGCGGTAATGATTATAATAGAAAAGCATTCTGTGTGCAAGAGGTCAATTACGGCATACGGAAGACGAAAAATTTTAATAAAAAAAGGGTGTTATAATTTGCTCCTTTCCTGTATAATGTGACCTGAAGAAATTTGCGGCGCTTGCGCCAGGAAATTTCGAGGGTCAACGAGCAACGCAGTTGCGAGTATTCCAAATTATCTTTTAAGGAGACGAATCCATCTATGAAAAGCTATCTGATTGTTTTTTTAATTTCTATGCTGCCGCTGATTGAACTGCGCGGGGCAATTCCCTATGGCGTGCTGTTCGGTCTTCCGACCCTGCCGACCTATCTCGTAGCAATTATCGGAAATATGCTGCCGGTTCCTTTTATCTATCTGTTTGCACGCAGGATCCTCATCTGGGGGCAGGATAAGCCGCTGATCGGAAAGCTCTTTACTTTTTTTCTGGAAAAGGGGGAAAAAGGCGGCCAGAAGCTGCAGGCAAAAGCAGGACGTGGGCTGTTCGTGGCACTGCTGCTTTTTGTAGGAATTCCGCTTCCCGGCACAGGAGCCTGGACCGGCACGCTTGCCGCCAGCATTTTAAAAATGGATTTTAAATCTACGAGTATTGCGGTCATGCTTGGCGTACTTCTTGCCGGTGTCATCATGGGTCTCGCGAGCAACGGACTGCTGGGCGCACTCGGACTGTTTTTCGGGTGAACTTGTCTGATGGGCGATGGATATTCTGCGGTCGGCAGTATATCAGCCGGGAGGAAATCATGCAGTTACATAACACCTTATCTGACCATTCAACAGACAATATTATCTTAATCGGTATGCCGGGCGTCGGCAAGAGCACGATCGGCATTGTTCTTGCGAAGGTGCTCGGCTACGATTTTATCGATTCGGATCTTCTGATTCAGAAAGCAGAAGGCATGCTGCTCTGGCAGATTATCGAATCACGCGGCAGGGACGGGTTTTTCGAGGTTGAAGATCAGGTCAACGCCCAAATCAATGCTTCGCAAAGCGTCATAGCGACCGGCGGCAGCGTAGTCTATGGCACGCGCGCTATGGAGCATCTGCGTTCCATCGGAAAAGTCGTTTACCTGCAAATCGGCTGCGAAGAGCTTGCGCAGCGACTCGGTGATCTTACAAAGCGCGGGGTGCCCTTACAGCCCGGGCAGACTCTGAACAGTCTCTACGCGGAGCGGATGCCGCTTTATCAAAAATACGCGGATTTTACAGTCGATATTTCACATATCAGTATTGCGCAGGCTGCCGAAAACATACGACTGCGGCTTGCCGAATGTCCGGAATTTTCATGCAGAAAGGTTTCATTATGAACATTAAACGAGCAAAAAAAGAAATCAAAGATATGATCGAAGCTTATCTTTTAAAGGATGAGTACGGGGAGTATGTGATTCCCCGGATCCGTCAGCGGCCGGTTCTGCTGCTCGGTGCGCCGGGTATTGGAAAGACGCAGATCATGGAGCAGATCGCCCGGGAATGTCAGATCGGGCTGGTCTCCTATTCCATCACTCATCACACCAGACAGAGCGCTATCGGTCTGCCTTTTATCTCCAGGCAGGAGTTTGACGGGCGGGAATTTTCTGTAACCGAATATACGATGAGTGAAATTGTCTCATCTGTTTATAAAAAAATGGAAACAACCGGACTGCGGGAAGGAATCTTGTTTATTGACGAGATCAACTGTGTGTCAGAGACCCTCGCCCCCGCTATGCTGCAATTTTTGCAGTGTAAAACGTTTGGCAGCCACGAGGTCCCGAATGGCTGGCTGATCGTCGCTGCAGGAAATCCTCCCGAATATAATAAATCCGTCCGCGACTTTGATGTCGTAACCATGGATCGGGTGAAAAAAATGGAAGTCGAACCGGATTATCGCGTCTGGAAGGAATACGCGCAAAAAGAGCAGATCCATCCAGCTGTGATCTCGTACCTTGACGTCCGCCCCGGCAGCTTTTATAAAATGGAAACCACGGTGGACGGACGTAAATTCGCCACGCCGCGCGGCTGGGAAGATCTTTCTACTATGCTGAAGGTTTATGAAACTCTGGGAAAAGAGATGGATCGTGAGGTCGTGTCTCAATATATCCAGCATGAAATGATAGCAAAAGATTTTGCCAGCTATCTGGAGCTGTATCGAAAGTATGAGGAGGATTATCAGCTGGATGCTGTGCTGGAAGGAACGATCAGCGAAGGATTACTCAAAAAGACCGCCCACGCGCCCTTTGATGAGCGTGTCAGCCTGATTCATCTGCTGTTTTCCCGCTGCCAGATCCGCTTTGCCTCTCAGATTCGGCAGGACGAAAAGAATCTTCTGCTTTATGAGCAGCTGAAGCTGTTAAAGAAACGCATGCTTGCCGGATATGAAAATGAAAAAGCCCTGCCAAAGGAGTCCCCTGCACATATGCCCACTCTGTCCGTCTCATCCGTGCAAGATGGGGAGACTTTTATAAAAAATGGATTATCGGCCGGCGTTACAGATGAAAAAAGCTGCGCCTGTGCCTGTGTGGATCGCAGTATTGCGCAATTTTCAGAGGAATACGAGCAGAAAAAAACTGCAGGACTCCTCTCCCGGGAAGAAGACCGCCGTTATCGCCAGGTTGCGGACCAGCTGGAAGCCTACAGAAAATTGCTGCAAAATGCAGACCTTCACAGCAGGGAAGAAGCCTGGAGCCTGATCCACGCGCAGTTTGAGCAAAGCCAGGATGCGATAGATGAGAGCTTTGCGGCAGCCGGCGAGCAGCTGGAACACGCTTTTGACTTTATAGATGCCGCTTTTGGCAGCGGACAGGAAGCTGTTTTGTTTATTACAAATCTGAACAGTGATTACTACTGTGTCCGTTTCCTGCAGCAGTATGATTGCGAACGCTACTACCGCTATAACAAAGAGCTGCTCTTTGATGAGCGCAGCCGTTCTATTGAAGCGCGGCTGGACGCACTGAATCTGTAAAGCGATCGTGATGGTAGTAAAAACACCGGTGAATTAGCTGTGCGCATCACGCACAATAATTCACCGGTGTTTCTATCTTCAGTGTTTTGCTATACGAATCCTGCTCCGCAAACGCACGATACGTTCCATCAATGAAGCCTTTTCAAAGCAACGACAGTGGACTCTAAACAACCGAATTATTTTATTACATGGATCCAGCCCTTCGGCGCCTCAATGCGTCCCATCTGGATGCCAGTCAGAGTATCATACAGTTTCTTAGTCACAGGTCCCATCTCGGTCATACCACTTGGCAGACAGATCTCTTTGCCGTGGTCCACGATCTTGCCAACCGGAGAAATCACTGCGGCAGTCCCGCACAGACCGCACTCGGCGAAATCCTTCACCTCATCAAAGAGAACCTCGCGCTCTTCTACTTCAAGTCCCAGATAATCTCTCGCAACCGTAATCAGGGAACGGCGGGTAATGGACGGCAGGATACTGCCGGATTTCGGGGTGACAACCTTGTTGTCTTTCGTCACAAAGAGGAAGTTTGCCCCGCCGGTCTCTTCTACCTTGGTCCTGGTGGCCGGATCCAGATACATATTCTCATCAAAGCCCTTCTGATGAGCATCCACAATCGCGTACAGACTCATCGCGTAATTCAGACCTGCTTTGATGTGTCCGGTCCCGTGAGGAGCCGCACGGTCAAAGTCTGAAACGCGGATCGTCAGCGGCTTCACACCGCCCTTGAAATAAGGACCAACCGGGGTGGTGAATACCCGGAACTGATACTCCTCTGCCGGAGCTACGCCGATGACCGCGCTGCTGCCGAAAATATAGGGTCTGATATACAATGTCGCTCCGGATCCATAAGGCGGTACATATGCCTCATTTGCCAGTACAGTTTCAGAAACTGCCTCTACAAAACGCTCCTCCGGAAATACCGGAATCTCCAGGCGCTCGCAGGAATCGTGCAGACGCGCCGCATTCAGGTCCGGGCGGAACGTCACGATATGGCCGTCTTCCGTCGTATAGGCTTTCAGACCTTCAAAACAGGTCTGTGCATACTGAAGCACTCCCGCGCACTCACTGATCGCTACTGTGGCGTCAGAAATCAGCGCGCCCTCATCCCAGGCGCCATTTTTATAATTTGACACATACCGCTTGTCCGTCTGTACGTAGCCAAAACCCAGGTTTGCCCAGTCAATATTCTTTTTCTCCATAATCCTTATCCTTCCTTTGTATAATGGAATCGCAGGCAACTTCTCATCGTCTGCCCTGCCTGGACAGAATGCCTGCCTCCTTTTTTTCATAGTTTACGCTCACAAAATGGCACTGTCAAGAGTTTCTTTCAGCCAGGGCTTGCATTCCAATGAATTTCGATTTAAAATCATCTGACGTATAGAAAATGATAAATGAGGCATTCCAATGGGTATTATTTATGATGAGCAGGCTCGTACGGCTGCTTTTGAAGACATTTCGCGTGATATTCTGCGAGGCGCGCAAAACGAACTGTATCTGAACATGCGCTTTCTCGATGTGGCTCTCTCTTCTCTTAAGCTTTTTCCGGAGGGACAGATCCAGGTGGCCGGGACAGACGGCAGCTTTTACTATTTTAAACCGGACCAGATCGTATCTGTTTTTCGGAAAGGGAGAGAATGCGTCAACCGTCTGTATCTGCACAGCATTCTGCATTGTCTGTTCGCGCATCCGTGGGTACGCGGCGACCGGGATCCCGAATACTGGAATCTTGCCTGTGATATTGCTGCGGAAACGACCATTGACGGACTCTATATCCGCTCTGTGCACCGCCCCCAGTCTGCCCTGCGCAGAGAATTCTACCGCACGCTTCGTGCCGCTTCAGCGGGAGATGCTCCTGACAGTGAAAAGGCCTCGCCTCCTGCACTGACAGCACAGCGTGTATACCGCACTCTTTGTCTGATCCACCCAGATCGTGCGCAGCTGGACCGCCTGAAGCGCGAATTTGCCGTGGATGATCACAGCCGCTGGGAACGTCCGGAGGACCCGCAGCAGCGCAATCCCCAGCCCTCCGCGCAAAATGCCGCATCCGAACCACCGGATGGCAAACAGGATTCAAACAAGGAACCGGACAGTTTCAATTCTTCGCTTCCAGATGTAAAAAAACAGTGGGACGATATCCGCAGCCGTATGCAGACGGAGCTGGAAACGTTCGGAAAGGATTCATCCGAGGACGTAAAAGCTCTGGAAGAGCAGGTCTGCGCCGCCGCCCGTCACCGTTATGATTACCGCGATTTTCTGAGAAAGTTTTCCGTGCTGAAAGAGGAAATGCAGGTTGATCTGGATTCTTTTGACTATATTTATTACAATTACGGTATGGAACTGTATGGCAATCTTCCGCTGATCGAGCCGTTAGAAACAAAAGAAGTAAAGAAAATTGAGGATTTTGTGATTGTGCTGGACACCTCCATGTCCTGTCAAGGGGATCTGCTGCTTCATTTTCTGGAGGAAACCTACAGTATTTTAAGTGAATCGGAAAGCTTTTTCCGAAAAATTCATATCCACATTCTGCAGTGTGACGACCGGGTGCAGGAGGACGTGCTTATTACAAACCGCGAGGAAATGCAGCAATATCTGGAACATTTCACCATCCGGGGCTTTGGAGGAACCGATTTCCGTCCTCCGTTTGCCCGCGTAAAGGAACTGCTGAGCAAAGGCTGTTTTACAAAGCTGCGCGGACTGATCTATTTCACAGATGGATGCGGTACCTTTCCGGTTAAAAAACCGCCATATGATACCGCATTTGTCTTTCTAAGGGAGGATTACCGCAACGTGGATGTCCCTCCCTGGGCAATCAAATTGATCGTAGACGAAGAGGATCTTTTGCATACCCGCTAAATGTCGCGAAATTACTTACGCATCCAACATCGCCTGACGTGCGAATAGCAGGTAATATAGGACTCCGACCCACCATAGGACGCAGCTGCCTGAGAATGCCCCAAAAGAGCGGCTATAGTTCATCGCTCTGCAGCACTTTTGTCAGCGCGTCCGCTCATCTCCTACAAAAAACAGCGCAACCGTCCCTGGACCTGTATGGCTGCCGATGGTCGTGCCAATGCTGTAGATCTGCACCGGCTCCGAGAGATTCGGAAAAGCCGCTTCCACCAGATCCGCAACCGCCCTGGCATCCTCATAGCATGCGGAATGGGACATATAGCATTTTCCGCTGTAACTTGTCCCCTTTACAGCGTGTTCCTTCATTTTTTCCGCTATTTTTTTAATGACTGTGCGCTTGCCGCGAATATTCGTGCGCGGAATCAGTTTCCCCTCATCGTTTACATTCATAAGCGGGCAGATGTTTAACATGTTTCCAATGAAGCCGGAGGTCTTGGAGATGCGGCCGCCTTTGATAAAAAAAGTCAGGTCAGAGGAAAAAAACCAGTGATGAATCGTCAGCCGATTCGCCTGGATCCAGTCATATAATACCAGCAGGGAAGCTCCCGCGTCACGCATATCCGCAAGCATTTCCATTAGCAGGCCATATCCAGACGACGCCGCAAGAGAGTCAGCTACCAGAATCTGACGCTCAGGAAACTCTTCGGAGAGCATGTCCCGGGCGATACAGGCAGAATTGTACGTGCCGGAAATCCCACTGGATAAAGTGACATGTAAAATGTCCAGTCCCTGCTCCAGAAAAGGACGAAAATATTTCAAAAACTCTTCCACATTAATCTGGGAAGTCCTCGTATCAGCGCCTTCCTGCATGGCCTTATAAAACTGATCAAACGGCATCGACGCTCCGAGATCATCCAGGTATTCTTTTCCATCCATGGAATAATGCATGCAGGCATAATGAATCCTGCGTCTCTCCAGGTGTTCCTTTGTCAAATCAACTGTCGAGCAGCAGCTTAAAATGAAATCACTCATAATTCTCCCTCTTCGTCAAGCCAAATCCTATCCCTGTTTCAAATCATAAGATCGAGTGTTGATGATTCGACATGTAGTTTTTGAATCCATGTCTTGAAATTGATTTCATTCTACGTCCCCTACCAATATTTGTCAAGAATATTTTCGGTCTTCGCTTTGCAGGCGCAGTCAAGCCGTTTTATCTCTCCCTGGCGCCTGGTAACTGTACCAGAATGATGGCGGCAAACATGACCACGCACCCGATCAGTTCGCGTCCCGACAGACTCTGATGAAGAATCAGCCAGCCGGACAGCAGAGAAATCACTGATTCCAGACTCAGAATCAACGATGCGACAGTGGGATTCATGCCGCGCTGTCCGACAATCTGAAGTGTATAGGCTACACCACAGGACATGACGCCCGCATACAGGATCGGAGCCCAGGCTGCCAGAATCTGGGAGAGTTGCGGAGTTTCAAAAAGCAGCATACCGACTGCTGAGAGAACCCCGCAGGTAAAAAACTGAATACAGGACATTTTCACCCCATCCACACGGGGGCTGAAATAATCAATGACCAGAATGTGAAAGGAAAACGCCACCGCGCAAAGCAGAATCAGAATATCTCCTTTCTTTAGCGCCAGACTGTCACCAGTCATGCAAAGCAGGTAGAGCCCCACGACCGCCATAACCACTGCAATCCACACACGCAGTCCGGTCTTTTTATGGATAAAAATGCCAAAGATCGGTACAAGTACAATATACATGGCAGTGATAAATCCCGCTTTTCCTACCGATGTGTATTGGATGCCAAACTGCTGCAGACTCGATGCCAGAAAAAGAATCACACCACAGCTCAAACCGCCGGCAATCAGATCTTTTGATGCGTGATGCGCTGTTTTTATCTTCCCGTTATGAGCCTTCTGCCCATCCAGGAAGAAAATCACCGGAAGAAGCACGGCACCGCCGATCAGATTTCTCACAGCATTAAAGGTAAAAGGCTGAACATAATCCATCCCTACACTCTGGGCGACAAAGGCAACGCCCCAGATCGTCGCCGTCAGTAAAAGGAGCAGAGACTGTCTCAATATAAATTTATTCATAATTTACAGTACACTCCTTAAGAACTGCTGTGCCTGAGGAGTCTTCGGATTGGCAAATACCTCTTCTGGTTTTCCCTCTTCTAAGATCTGGCCATCCGCCATAAAGATTACCTTGTCCGCCACCTCTCTGGCGAAGCCCATCTCGTGGGTAACACAGAGCATCGTCATCCCCTGGTTGGCCAGATCCTTCATTACATTCAGAACCTCACCCACCAGTTCCGGATCCAGCGCCGAAGTCGGTTCATCAAAAAGCATGACCTTAGGCTCCATAGCCAGGGCTCTCGCAATTGCCACACGCTGTTGCTGCCCGCCGGAAAGCTTCGACGGATACACATCCGCTTTGTCACTCAGGCCAACCTTTTCCAAAAGGGTGCGCGCTGTTTTTTCTGCTTCAATTTTATCACGCTTGCGTACGTTCACAGGCGCGAGCATCACATTTTCCAGAACCGTCAGATGGGGAAACAGATTGAACTGCTGGAAGACCATTCCCATTTCCAGCAGCATACTGGCAAACTCATCCTTTTCCATCTTGCTGACTGTAGTGTCATTCTCGCGATGATAAAAAAGCTTGTCCTCAATATAGATCTTGCCGCTGGTAATTTTTTCCAGTGTGTTTAAAGAGCGCAGAAAAGTTGATTTTCCGGCCCCGGAGGGACCGATAATGACTACGACTTCTCCTGTCTCTACCGTCAGATTTACATTTTTCAGAACCTTAAGATCCCCGAAATTTTTGCATACATTTTCTGTACGAATCATGGACATGACCGTTTTCCCCCTTTATTGATAAACCGAATATTTATTCTCCAGCTTATTGAAAATAAAGGTGAAGAATGCCGTAATGATCAGATATAAAATCATGGCCGGTATATAGACCAGGGCTGTGGCGGATGAGGAAGAAATGGCCCTCGTCACCTTCGTCAGATCTGTCAGGCCAATGATGGCTACCAGAGACACGTCCTTCAGAACCATAATAAATTCGTTGCCGACCGGAGGAATCAGCCGTCTCACGGTCTGCGGAATAATTACCAGGCGCATGGTCTGCCCATAGGTAAGCCCAAGAGCCTTTGCCGCTTCAAACTGTCCCTTATCGATGGATTGAATCCCTGCACGAATATTTTCCGCCAGATACGCGGCTGTATTGAGCACGTAAGCGATCAGTGCCGCGACAAAAGCGCTCCGGATTGTCAGAGCCGGATTGAGCTGCGGCAATCCGAAATAAATGAAATAAATCTGCATCAGCAAGGGTGTCCCGCGGAAGAAAAATATGTACGCGCTGCAGGGAGCGCTCAGAATCTTATGCTTTGACATCTTGCCCAGAGCAAGAAATACAGCCAGTATCAGACCGATGCTGACAGATATAATAGTGATAATAATCGTGGTCTTCGCACCGTTTAACAGCTGCGGCATCCACCGTATAATTCTCTCTAACATTTCCCAACCATCCCTCGTCCGGGAATCCCGGCACTATCGTTTGCTGTTTTTTTCGTGTTGGTCGCTGTACATGCCATATTGCATGAGCATTGCAATAGCCGAATGACCATTTCAGACAGTCAGCCATCAGAATATCATTAAAAAATCTGTGCCATTCCCCACCTCGGAGTACATTCCGAAGCGGGGATGACACATCTAAAATCACTTCAATATCCGATCAGAAAGTCCTCACTGGCATTATTCCACGCCAAAGCCCTCTGCCAGACCTTCGATGACATCTTCTGTGCCAAAATACTTCACAGCCAGCTCTGCCATCGTTCCGTTTTCAAACAAAGCAGCCATGCCTTCGTTGATCTTCGCTTCAAGAGCTTCATTGTCTTTCTTGAGGCAGATTACAATCGGCTCCTTTTCCTCGGCCTGCCATACGGTCTGATAATCGCTGGCATCATCGCCCAGGTAGTAGGAAGCTACCACAGAATCCGTGCAGACCGCATCCACACGTCCCGCCTTGATTTCATCAAAGGCATTGATTACCTTCTCATACTGTCTCAGGTCAGTATCCAGGCCGTCAGCGATGTACTCCTGAATCAGATAGTCCGCGGTAGTCTCCATCTGTACTGCTACCGTCTTGCCATCCAGATCCATAATATCCGCAATATCGGAATCATTCGGCACCACGATTACCGGCGCGTTTGCTACATACGGAGCAGTCAGCAGATAGGTTTCATCTCTGTCTTCCGTATAAGAAACACTGGAAATAATGCAGTCATACTTATCTGTGGTCACCCCGGCGAAAATACCATCCCAGGCAGTATCTACAATCTCCAGCTCCAGGCCAAGTTCCTCAGCGAGCGCAGTGGCGACTTCAACATCATAGCCAATCGGTGTCGCACCATCCTCATCAAAGTATTCCATCGGAGGATAACCGATCTCCATACCCACCATCAGAACACCTTCCTTGATGGTATAATCACTCACTTCTTCCGCCGCAACTTCGGTTTCAGCGGCCTCAGTCTCAGCTGCTTCTGTTACCGCTTCGGTCTCTTCCTCGGTCTGGACTGCTTCTGTTGCTGCCTCTGTCACAGCCTCTGTTTTTGCCTCCGTCTCAGAATCCGTACTGGAGCCACAGCCGCTTAAGGATGCCGCAACCATCATAGCTGCCAGAATTGCCGTTATGATTCTCTTTTTCATGATGTTTCCTCCTCTTTTATCGTATGTTGTTCATTCAGTGGTTTCCTTTGCGCCACTGATCACGCAATGTAAAAGGCCGCCTGACAGCTGTGTATAGGACACACAAAAATCTATAATCCTGCTGCCAATGACACTTTTACAGTAAAGAAGGCAGACTGACCGCTTAGATCAGACCGCCTTGTCTCAATCAATATTTATATCACGTTATTCAATATTATGCAAGCGCAGCGCCAAAGAATAAAAAGCTGTGGTTTAACCGAATCCCAGATTTTTTGCCT
>JAJBVE010000212.1 GCA_020859995.1 Clostridiales bacterium | reverse complement strand
CAGAATTGAAATTGACAGAGTGCATGTGGAAAGCGCATGATGGCCAACAGCCGGATGAATAATTATATTCCAGGTTATCGGCAACAAATTTACAACAGAACATTTTACACAGAGCATCAGTCACAGCGGCTGGTGCTTTTTTAACGCATGGAAGGAGGCGGTGGCGGATGTACGCGGTCAGTGATGCTTTCCTTACGGCGGTGGCGGCGAATACCCGGAGCTATTACTGGACCGGTACGATCACGACGACTGCCGGGAAGGTGTATGTGCTGAACCGGGAAGCATTGGCGGAAGGAGACATTTCTGCAAAATAGCTCTACCAAATTTCTTCGCTCTCTGATATACTATATCAGAAAATGGCGGATGGCTGACAGATGATGTTGCAGAGACGAGAGAAACGCTGCTCTTATATGGAAATTCTTTGAAAATTTCCGCGGCCGGACAGCTCTGAACGTATAAAAAATGGTTTAACATATTGGGAAGCATTTTATGACAGCAAACAATGAAAAGGAAAGAATGAACTCATCAGGTTGGATGACGATTCCTGAGTGGACATCCGTGCGGCAGGTGAATGTTTCCGGACGGGAGAGGGAGGCAGATAATCTGCACCGGGCGGACGCACCGGAGAATTTTCACGTGCTGGTGCGCGGCGTGATCGACCTGCCGGGCGAGAATACAGATTCTGTGGCTGAATTAAAGCCGGAGAAGGTTTCTGCGCAGGAGCAAATGGGAGACCTGTATAATTCTGAGATAAATGATTATGAACTGCTGGTAGCAGCGGATGACCATTATCAGTTGTGGGTGGACGGTGTTTATCAGGGGCAGGGGCCGTCTGCATCTTGTTCAGATCGCTGCTATTATGACAGCTATCCGATTGGAAAGTCTGTGGGTCCATTCGGATTGCGGATGACGGATCAAGATGACGATTCGTTACTCGTCACACCTGCGCCGCATACCCCGCTGCAGGGAGCCAGGAGAGCGAGTGATGACAATTCTGCCCTGGACCACAGAATGGGGTCTCATAAGGTTACGATCGCTTTGCATTTGTATTATCATGGAAGAATCAGCCGCTCCTGGACGAGCGGAGACGGGCGTTTTGGGGTGTGGGTTTCGGTGCGGAGGAAGAAAACTTCCGCTTCGCGTGGGGACGGCCTGCAAAGGAAGCGCCCCTTCGCTGCGCTCAGCGGCAGGTCGGCCGTCCCATTTCAAGACGCTTCGCGTGGGGACGGCCTGCAAAAAAGTGGCTCATGGGAAGAGCTGGCGCGATGCGATGAGAACTGGCGCTATTTGATCTGTACGGCATACAGCGGCGAGACGGTCGGCTACGATACGCAGTTTCTGGAGAATTTTGACAGCCGCTGCTGGCAGGAAGGCTGGGAGAGACCGGAGTTTGATGTAGATGATTTTAAGAATACTACAACGGGATCCTGGGGGCATCTGGTTCCGGCGCTTTGGGCGGATTATAAGATGATGCCGAGGTCAATCCGAATGCTTGAAGAGAAGACAATCTGCCCGGCCGCGCATACGCATGGGAAGCGTCTCATTGCAGAGCTGGATCTGGGGGGTATACCGGCGAATACTTTTGGCAATCAAGGTTCTGCTGCAGAAGGTGCTGACACTGATAGAAACGGTGCGCGTTTGGACGGCGGCGCCGTTCCATTACAACACGCTGCGCGTGGGGACGGCCTGGTGAGTGATTTGCTGGATTTTGGGCGTGAAATCACTGGTTCGATTCTTGCGGAGGCGGTCGGACCTGCAGGAGCGCAGGTGGTGATCCGCTATGGCGAGGAACTGGAAACGGCGGAAAATACTGCGCTGCCTTTAGACATAGGAAGACTACCGGATGATCTGTCGGACAAACAAGATAGTTGCAGCATCAACCGATCAAACGTGCGCTGGGACATGCGCTGCGGATGTGCGTATCAGGAGATCTGGACACTGGGAGAAGGAGTCAGCCGTTTCCATCCTTATGATTACAAAGGATTCCGCTATGCGCAGCTGATTTATCCGGATACGGTTAAAATTCGCGGGATACATGCCTGGGTACGGCATTATCCGATGGAGGAAGATGCCTGCTCACTAAAGAGTGAGGATGAGCTGGAGCAGATTTTCGAAATCTGCAAAAACGCAGTGCGCTGCTGCTCGCAGGACGGATACCTGGACTGTCCGACCCGCGAAAAGGGGCAGTATCTGGGAGATGCGCTGATTACCGGGCGTTCGCAGGTATGGCTGACCGGGAGCACGGAGCTTCTGCGCAAGTGCATTGATGATTTTATTGCTTCGCAGTGTATTTCGGCGTCGATGATGGCGGTCGCGCCTGGGAGCGTGATGCAGGAGATTGCAGATTTTTCGCTGCTGTTTCCGCTGCTTCCGCTGACAGATTATGAGTTTACGGCGGATAAGGAGTATCTGGCCAGCTGCTATCCGGCGGTGAAAAGGCTGACGGAATCGTTTTTGATTTATCAGCGCCCGGACGGTTTGCTTGAGAATGTGGGTGATCTGTGGAACCTTGTGGACTGGCCGGAAAACCTGCGTGACGGATATGATTTTGCGCTGACCCGCCCGGTTGTGGGCGAGGGCTGCCATAATGTCATAAACGCGCTCTGGTATGGGGCGAATCAGATGCAGGAGCAGATGGAGCGAATACTTGGGCTGCCGGCGGCCGGGAGGACTGCGCGGATTGCGCCGGCATACCGTGCGGCATTTTACCGAAAGAAACCGCACCTGTTTGCGGACAGCGAAAAGAGTGAGCACTGTTCGCTTCACGCGAATTTGTATGCTGCTTGTTTTGGACTGCTGCCGCAGGAAGCGGAAGACGCTTATCTTACTCTTTTGCAGGCTCCTGGCCGGGTCTGCGGCGCACTGCCCGCTTATTTTGCGCTGAAGAGCGCGGCGAAAATCGGCAGACCGGATGTCTGCTTCCGGCTGATGACCCGGGCGGATGCCTATGGCTGGCGGAATATGCTCCGGGAGGGAGCGAGCGCGTCCTTTGAAGTCTGGGGGAAGGAGCAGAAATGGAACACCAGCCTCTGCCACGGGTGGAGCAGCGGATTTATCCCTCTGTTTATTGAGGAGATCGCGGGGCTGTATCCGGATCCGGAAAATGCAGGTCAGAAAAGTCAGAGGGCAGCTATGCTGGTCTGCAAGGCATCGGAGAAAATGGACGGCCTGTGGTTCGTTCCGCCGCAGATACCGGACTGTCCGGATTTTGTCCTTCGCGTGCCATGGCATGGAAAGGCTCTCAGGATTGTGAAACAGGGTGAGAAGATGGAAGGAAAGATAGAAGAAAAGATTTTTTAAATCCGGCTTTATACTCGGAAGTTCCTGTGATAGAATGCGTGTGCCTGAAGAAAAGATGACGTAAGGTGTTCGGACTGGAAAAGGTGCAGGATATTTTGGACGATGAGGTTTATATAGCTTAGAAACTTAAGGACATTTTTTTCACAAAATGGCAAATTTGGTTTTCGGTTTATCCGGGTTAAAAAACAGAGGAGGGAAAATAAATGTTGTATCCACAACTAAATGAAAGCCGCATGCGTGTGGCGCTGGACGGCATCTGGGATTTTCAGATGGCAGGAGCGGATTCCTACGAGGAACAGATGGTGAAGGAGCCGCTTGTGCATCCGATGTCTATGGCGGTGCCGGCATCCTACAATGACCAGAAGGATGACGTGAACCTGCGCAGTCACTACGGATGGGTGGTTTATCAGAGAACCTTTACGGTACCCCGGCAGATGAGGAATGAGCGGATGGTGCTGCGTTTTGGAGCGGTGACTCACCAGGCGGAAGTATATCTGAATGGGCAGCATCTGGGAAGCCACAAGGGGGGCTTTCTTCCGTTTGAATTTGATGTGACTTTCGATGTGAAATTGGGAGAAAATCTTCTGGCTGTGGCGGTGGACAACCGGGTGAATTACGGGACGCTCCCGGTGGGAAATGAGAATGCAGTAGCGTTTTTCGGATCGGATAATCCTGGCATTCCTTCGATTGAACGGGCAAAGACGCGCTGCAAGCCGCAGAATAAGCCAAACTTTGACTTTTTTAATTATGCTGGAATTATCCGGCCCGTCTGGCTGTATACGACGCCGAGGTTTTATATCCGGGACATCAGTATTGTCACAGATATAGACCAGAAGGACGGAATTGTAAAATACCAGATTAAGACAGGAACTGTGGAGAACAAAGATGCAGATGCTTGTACATGCAACAATTCTCAGGGAAAACAGGCAGAACCGTCGGGACAGACCCCAGATGCTGCACAGACCGATCAGAAGCGGATGGAATTTTTCAGCGAAGAAAAACTTCCGGAGCAGCATATTATAGAAGAGCGGTGTGTGCCGGACAAGCATGAGCCAGACCAGCATGTGGCACTGCCATACGCTCGCGTCACGATTCTGGATGAGGCACAAAATGTCGTTGCAGAGTGTGCGGCTGGTGCCAGTACCTTAATTGGGGCAGACGGCAATCTGGCCAGGTCTGAAGGGATCCTGGATGGGACTGACGGCATTCTGAACGGCTCCTGTGTCATCCCAAACGCGAAGCTCTGGAACCCGGGCGCGGCTTATCTCTATACCATGCGTGTAGAATATGGCGGGGATGTCTATGAGCAGAAATTCGGCATCCGCACGGTAGAGGTGCGGGAGACTGAGTTTCTGATCAACGGAAAGCCTTTCTATTTTAAAGGCTTTGGAAAGCATGAGGACAGCTTTTTCCATGGGCGGGGCATAGATCCGTGCCTGAATGTTAAAGATCTTTCTTTAATACGCTGGCTGCACGCCAATTCCTTCCGGACGAGCCATTACCCTTACGCGGAGGAAATGTACGACCTCTGCGACCGCGAGGGGATTGTGATTATTGATGAAACGCCTGCGGTCGGCATCGGCGCGGGCAGCGCGACGAATCCTTATCAGGCGATGCGGATTCATGATCATCACCGCGATGTGATCCGGGATATGATCGATCGGGACAAAAATCATCCGAGCGTGGTTATGTGGTCGCTGGCCAATGAACCGGATCTGGAGAATTTTCCGGAGGACGCGCATGACTATTTTACACCGCTCTATGAGCTGGCGCACAGTCTGGATCCGCAGAACCGCCCGGTGACGCTGGTCTGCTGCCAGAATAATTATGAGAAGGATCTCACTACCAGGACGATGGATGTGGTCTGCCTCAACCGTTATTATGGCTGGTACAACCTGGGCGGCGATCTGGATGCGGCCTGCGACGCGCTGAACATCGAGCTGGATTTCTGGGAAAAGCAGGGTAAGCCGGTGATGTTCACCGAGTATGGCGCGGATACTTATCCGGGCATTCACAACACGAACGGAGAAATGTTCAGTGAGGAATACCAGGCGGACTATTATCTGCGGATTAACGCTGAGATTGACAAACGGCCGTTCTTCATTGGTGAACAGCTTTGGAATTTCGCGGATTTCGCCACGATTCAGGGACCGATGCGCGTGGACGGCAACAAAAAGGGCATTTTGACCCGCGACCGCAGACCGAAGCTGGCGGCGCACTCGCTGCGCAGACGGTGGGAAGGAATACCGGATTTCGGATACAAGACCTTACAGCACTGATGCTGTGTTAAAATGGTATTCGCAGAAGAAACGGTAAATCGGCGGCGTGGAGGATGAACTGGTAAAGCGGTGGGTCAGGATAAAACCTGTAAAACGAGGGAGGAAGAACAGACAGAACGATGAAGGCAGAATTATCCTCAAAAGATGAAAAATTTCGACAATTTTCCCTGGAGGGGCCGATGTGGAAAGTAGTTTTACACGTCGGCTTTCCTCTTGCACTCTATGAGAGCCTGAACCAGCTGTTCAAGATTCTCGACACGATGATGGCTTCTCACATCGGAGCGACGGCGGTATCTACGGTGGCTTATCTGTCGCAGATCAACCTGATGCTCTCCGCGATCGGCGGCGGTCTGGCAGTCGGGGCGGGGATGAAAATCAGTGAGGCATACGGGGCGGACGATCTGGAGCTGGTGCAGCAGCGTGTGAGTACAGTGTTTGCGCTCTGCGCTGTGCTGGGCGGCGCGTTGCTGCTGGTGCTGGTGCCCTTCGCACGGGTATTTTTGCAGCTGATGAATACTCCGGAAGAAATTCTCGCTGAGGGGACCGTGTATTTCCGGTTGGAGCTGTTTGCGCTGGTGATTTCCTTTTTTGACAGCATTTATATCGCCGTGGAACGCTCCCGCGGTAATTCCAGGCGGATCCTGTATCTGAACATGGCCGTGATCGTGACCAAGCTTTCACTGACGGCCTTGTTTGTCTATGGAATGGGCAGCGGGGTACAGATGATTGCGGTCGCGACGATTGTCTCACAAGGCCTTTTGCTGATCGCCGCGCTGATCAATATGAACCAGAAGGGCAGCGCGTTCGGATTTTCGCTGCGGGCGGTTTCCGTGAAAAAGGAAGTCCTGGGGCCGATGCTTTCCCTTTCCTTTCCGGTGATCGTGGAGAAAGCCGCTTTTTCTATGGGAAAAGTCATTGTCAATTCGATGAGTACGGTCTATGGCACCTGGACGGTGGGGGCACTGGGGATTTCCAATAATATCGATGGCCTCACGACCAATCCACAGAATGGATTTCAGTCGGGCGGCTCGGCGGTGATCAGCCAGAATCTCGGCGCGAAAAAGCCGGAGCGGGCGCTTGCAGCCTTTCGGTGGACGCTTGCAGTTAACTGCCTGGTCGGCCTGGTACTGGTAAGCATAACTCTGCTTTTTCTGGACCCGATCGTGTCTCTTTTCGCGGAAGGAAACGAAGAATTTGCGGTGATGATTAAAGAAATTTATCGTTGGGAGGCGCTCGGCGCGATTCCTCTCGGCGCAAACGCGGCGGTGATGGCGCTGCTGTATGGATTTGGCAGGACTAAAATCACGCTGGTGATGAATTTTTGCCGGGTTTTCGTGTTCCGTATCCCGGTACTGTGGGGACTGCAGCATTTTACAGATCTGGGCAGTGTCAGCGCCGGGATCGTGATGGCAGTCAGCAATATCGCGAGCGGGCTGCTTGCCATGATTGTCGCGGCGGTCTTTGTGCGGAGGATCCGCAGAGAGTATGGAATTGCCGGGGCAACTGTGCGTGATGTATAAATGATTGCATAGCATACCGTATACCTTCCTATATAAATTTTATGCCCTCTGGGACTGGCGCCAGGGGGCAATTTTTTAAGCCTGATATCCGGCCGCGGGACACAGCAGACAAAATAAATAAAAAACAATAAAAACTTTGTTAAATTATAAACAGGATATAAAAAAATCTGTGAAAAAAATTTGAAAAAAGTAGTGTAATTTGTTGAAAGCTGTGTTATGATTGACTCATGTGGGCATGGTGCCCTCAGATCACGTGAAAAGGAGAATAAAAGAATGAAAAAGAATGCTTTAAGACGTGTACTTGCTATCGGACTTGTAGGCGCTATGGCAGTTTCCATGGTTCCAGTAGCAAGCGCAGAGGAAGCTGACTACGAAGAGTGTACGCTCACGATTTCCTGGTGGGGCGGTGATTCCAGACATGAGGCGACGCTCGCAGCGATCGACGCATTTATGGAAGCTTATCCGGGGATCACGGTAGAGTCTACCTACTCCGCATGGGACGGCTGGGAAGAGAAGATGGCTACCGCTTTCGTGGCAGGCACCGAGCAGGATATCAACCAGGTAAACTGGAACTGGATTACCCAGTATGATTCCGACGGCTCCATTTTCCTGAATCTGTATGATTACGCAGATACGATTGATCTGGATCAGATCGGTGAGTCCTATCTGGCGATGTGCGAGGCTTCCGACGGATCTCTGGCAGCGCTTCCGGCATCCATGACCGGCCGTATCTTTTACTGGGACAAGACCACCTTTGATGAGGTTGGCGTAGAGATCCCGACGACTCTGGAAGACCTGCTTGCATGCGGCGAGGCATTTGCTGCTTATGATGAGAGCTATTATCCGATCGCTCTTGGCGAGTATGACAGAATGATCCTTATGGTTTACTATCTGGAGTGTGTCTATGGCACAGACTGGGTAGTTGACGGCGAGCTTCAGTATACGGCTGAGCAGATCCAGGAAGGTCTGGAGTTCATCCAGAGCCTTGAGGATGCTCATGTAACACCGACCATCGCGAAGATCACCGGTGACGGCGCTTCTTCTCTGGATCAGAATATGAACTGGATCGACGGTCATTACGCAGGTATCTTCGAGTGGGATTCCTCCGCATCGAAGTATCAGGGCGCTCTTGAGGAAGGCCGCGAGTTTGTAGTTGGCGATTATCTGACAGACCTTGGCGAGTATCAGGGAGGCTACACAAAGGTTTCTCTTGGCTGGGCGATCAGCACGAGAACCGAGCATCCGTATGAGTGCGCGCTGCTTCTCAACTACCTGATGAACGATGCTGACGCAGCTGTCATCCTTGGCTCTGAGAGAGGTATTCCGGTATCCGCATCTGCTCTTGCAGCTGCATCTGAGGCCGGTATCCTGAATGAGACCACCGTAGAAGCAAACGGCAAGGTTCTGGCATGGTGCAGCAACGCTCTGGATCCGTATTTCGAGGATTCTACACTGAAGAGCAGCGACGGCGTTTACTATGATGTGATGGCTGGTCTGAGCTATGGCGATTATGACATCGAAGAGGCTGCTGAAATTCTCATTGACGGCATCAACGACGTACTTGGCTGATGAATCAGTGATACGCTACACAGATCCGTGACGCACAAGTAAGTGTGACACACAATTAAGTGGTTCACAAACAGGTGACGCACAAATAAGTGACGCACAGACTGGTGGTTCACAAATAAGTAGTTCATAGTTAAGGGGGCTGCTGTTGGGAAATGGCAGCCCCCTTTTTCAATAGGACACATGAGGGAGGAAAGAAAATTGACAAAAAACAATAATGCTAATGCGATCCCGCACAAGGTGAAAAGAAAAGGTTTTAAAGGCTTTTGCAAGGATAATATCGGTTTTTTCTTTATCCTGCCATGGCTGATCGGTTTCCTTGTTTTTAAATTGTATCCGATGGGATCTTCTCTGTTCTACAGCTTTACTGATTACAACCTGTTCAACGGAATCAGTGTTGTCGGCACGCTGCAGAATTATATTGATGTATTTACCACATCAAAGATTACAAAAGCGATGGGCATCACGTTCCGCTATGCGTTTATCACAGTGCCGCTGAAGCTGATCTTCGCGCTGTTTGTCGCGTACATACTGAATTTTAAGATCAAAGGTGTGAACTTTTTCCGTACCGTATACTATATTCCTTCGATCCTGGGTGGATCTGTGGCAATCGCGGTTCTCTGGAAAGCGGTTTTCCGCGATGAGGGTCTTCTGAACGGAGCGCTTGCCCTGATCGGAATTACCGGCCCGAGCTGGCTGAGTGATACCAGATATTCTCTGATGGTCATCTGCCTTCTGCGTGTATGGCAGTTTGGATCTTCCATGGTGATTTTCCTTGCTGCCCTGAAGGGTGTTTCGGCAGATCTTTATGAGGCAGCTTCGATTGACGGAGCAGGCAAGTGGCGTCAGTTCTTCTCAGTGACAGTTCCGCTGATTACCCCGGTTATTTTCTACAACCTGGTGACGCAGCTCTGTCAGGCATTCCAGGAGTTCAACGGACCGTACATCATTACCTCCGGCGGACCGAGAAACTCTACAACACTGCTCTCGCTGTTGATTTATAACAGCGCGTTCAAGCAGTACGACATGGGTATGGCCAGTGCAATGGCCTGGGTATTGTTCGTCATTCTGATGATCTTCACAGGTATCGCATTCCTGTCCCAGAAGTACTGGGTATTCTATTCGGATGAGGAGGGCTAAAGTATGGCTGCGCAAAGTAAATCCAAGCGAAATATTACCACTTTTCTGAGGTATTTTGTCCTGATTTTGGTTGGCTTTATTATGGTTTATCCTCTGCTCTGGATGGTGGGTGCGACCTTTAAGTCTAATGCGGAGATTTTTTCCAGCATCAGCTTTATCCCGAAGAATCCGACTCTGGAAGGCTACAAGGCCGCGATGAGCAGCTACGGCGGCGATATCAATATCTGGAAAGCAATGTTCAATACCTATTCCTATGTAATCCCGAAGGTGGTATTTACGGTTATTTCCGTTACCATCACTGCTTATGGATTTGGACGCTTTCAGTTCAAGGGACATAATATCCTTTTTGCAATTTTGATGGCGACGCTGTTCCTGCCGCAGGTGGTATTAAACGTTCCGCAGTTCATCATGTTTTCCAAGTTTGGCTGGGTGGACTCCAAGCTGTATCTGCCAATCATCGTGCCGACCCTGTGCGCGACGGATACGCTGTTTGTATTTCAGCTGATTCAGTTCCTGCGCGGCGTGCCGAAGGATCTGGATGAGGCGGCAAAGATCGACGGATGCAATGCAGTGCAGACACTGACTAAGGTTATCGTTCCGATGCTTTCCCCGGCGATTACCTCAGTTGCACTGTTCCAGTTCATGTGGTCGTCCAACGACTTCATGGGACCGCTGCTTTATGTGAATACCCCGGCAAAATATCCGCTGGCAATCTTCGTAAAGCTGTCCATGGATGCAGATTCCGGATTCCAGTGGAACCGTGTACTTGCACTTTCCCTGATTTCGATTATCCCGTCGCTGGTAATTTTCTTCCTGGCGCAGGATAAGTTCGTAGACGGTATTTCCGCAGGCGGTGTCAAGGGCTGATTTATAGTTTATCTGAAGGAAGGCCTTCGGGTGTTTCGGGCAGATAAGGTTTTTACGAACAATTGTAACTGTAAAGTTTCAAATACGCTGGACAGTTACTCTCCCAAAGGGGTGGCAGTTCCTGTCATCCCTTTTTCAATGATGAAGCAGTTAAGAGGAATGAGGCGGATGCCGCTGGCACGCATCATTCTTAGGACGTGGCAATTGGTACGTGCTTTCTTGCCTGATTAAATGGAATCGCGAAAGGATGTTTCAGAATCGGGAGAGTATTTCAACTGGCAGTCAGAGGAAATTTTCATGAATATTCGCCTTATAATGAAAACCGCCAGAAGTGTGACTCTTGAACTTGACGACGGCGGGATATATAATACGAAAGAGCCTTATCGGATTCTGCAAAATGGGGAAGAGGTCAAACGCACGGACACGGTGATTACCTCCCTCTATCATTTGCAGCCGGATACAGACTACATGATTCTGGCGGAGGATCTGCATGGTGCGACGCTTGGTTCCTTTGCGTTCCGCACGGACCGGGAATCCTTTACCCTGGATGTCCGGGAGTTTGGCGCGAAGGGAGACGGCGAGTCGGATGATACGGTCTGCATTCAGGCTGCGATCATGGCTTGCCCGCGGGAAGGGCGCGTACGGATCCCGGAGGGGATCTACCGGATCACAAGTATCTTTTTAAAGAGCGGTGTGAATATTGAACTGGAAAAAGGCGCCCATATCCGGGCATTTACAGATCGGTCGAAATTCGCGATTTTCCCGGGAGCGATCAGGAGTATATGTCCGGATGTGCCGGATGCGTGTGAGCCAGATGTTCTGGCTGATGGAAAGAGAGGCTGCCCGGCTGATGTGGGGCAGGGATCATCGTGTGGCACCGGCCGGGGATACCTGAACGCCGCCGCTGGAGCGGCTGGAAGCCAGGAGCTTCAGCTTGGCACCTGGGAAGGCGATCCGCAGAAAATGTTTACCGGGATTGTGACCGGCGTGGATGTTTCAGATGTCACAATCTATGGCGAAGGCAGTATCGACGGAGCTGCTTCGCATGAGAACTGGTGGAAAAACGAGAAGGTGATGGTGACGGCCTGGCGGCCGCGCCTGCTGTTTCTGAATCATTGCAAAAATGTCCGTGTGCAGGGAGTGCTGCTGCATGACAGCCCGTCCTGGACGGTGCATCCATATTTTTGCGAGCAGTTGCTGTTTAGTGATTTTGCGATTGAAAATCCGCAGGTTTCCCCGAATACGGATGGAATTGATCCGGAATCCTGCAGGGATGTCACGATCTGCGGGATTCGCTTTACCCTCGGAGATGACTGCATTGCGGTGAAATCCGGGAAAATTTATATGGGACGGAAATACAAAACGCCTTCCTCAAATATTCATATTTATCAGTGCCTGATGGAAAACGGACACGGCGCGGTCACGGTCGGCAGCGAGATGGCTGGGGGCGTCAACGGACTGGTCGTTGAAAAATGCCGGTTTTCCCATACAGACCGCGGACTGCGTATCAAGACGCGGCGCGGACGCGGAAAAGACGCAGTGCTCGACAACATCATTTTCCGCGACCTTGAGATGGATCAGGTAATGTCGCCGTTTACGGCAAATGCGTTTTATTTCTGTGATCCAGACGGGCGGACAGAGTTTGTGCGCTCCCGCGAAAAGTATCCGGTGGACGACGGGACGCCGTCCATGAAGCGATTCTTTTTTGAAAACATTCACGCGAAGGACTGCCATGTGGCTGCACTCTGGTTTGAAGGCCTTCCGGAGCAGAAGATTGAGCAGATCCAGATGCGGAATATTGAAATTTCTTTCGCTGCGGATGCGAAAAGCGATGTGCCGATTATGTCTGAGGGCGTGGATGCGTGCAGCAAAAAGGGCGTGTTCGTCCGCAATGTGAAACGGCTGGTTCTGGATAACGTGAAGATCGAGGGCTGCGAGGGTGAGCTGTTCGAGCTGCACGATGTGGACGAAGTCATTCACTAGGTTGGTTCGCCCTCGCCGGGTTATGCCCCTCGCCGGGGTGGCATCCTCGTCCTTCGGACGGGATAAGCCCCAATCTCTGATTGCAGGGCGCGGGCATCCCACGCTTCGCATGGGATATTCCTTCGCGAAGCGAATCAGGATGAGCGAACCGACCTGCCGCCGAACGAAGTGAGGGGGCAATTCCACAGGTTCGCCCTCGCCGGGTGGCATGAAAGAAAAGTATGAGCTAACAACATAAAAAGGAGGAACATAGAATGCAGATAGGAATTCGTTTGCATGATGTTAAGGAAGCGCCGCTTGCCGAACGGCTGCAGACCGCTCATGAGCAGGGATTTTCCTGCGCACATCTGGCTCTGGGCAAGGTGATCTCGGAAAATCCGGTGGATGATGGGGCGCTCACCCCCGGCTATGCGATGTATTTAAAAAAGCTTTTCGCTGAAAATCAGCTGGATATCGCAGTGCTGGGCTGCTACCTGAATCTGGCAAATCCGAACCCTGTGAGCCTGAAGGCGACGACCCGCCGCTATCTGACCAACATCCGCTTTGCGGCGCAGCTCGGCGCGGGCGTTGTCGGCACGGAGACTGGAGCGCCGAATGAGGAGTACCGCTTTGAGGAGGCCTGCCATTCGGAGGAAGCGCTGGAGCTTTTTATAAAAAATGTACGTCCTGTAGTAGAATATGCGGAGAAGATGGGCGTCATTCTGGCGATTGAGCCGGTGTACCGCCACATTGTCTCAACCCCGAAGCGGGCGAGAAAGGTGCTGGACGCAATCGATTCCCCCAACCTTCAGATTATTTTTGATCCGGTCAACCTGCTGGATATCAGCAACTATCAGAACAGCGACGAGATTTTCGCGGAGACAATCGAGCTGCTGGGTGAGGATGTCGCGGTGATGCATCTGAAGGATTACCGGGTGGAAGGCAATCAGCTGATCTCCACCGCCGCCGGAACCGGGCAGATGGACTATTCCCGGATTATCCGTTTTATAAAGGAAAGAAAACCGTACATTCACGCGACGCTGGAGGACACCGTGCCGGCAAATGCCGTGCAGGCCAGAGAGCACATCCAGCAGCTGTGGGATGCATGCCAGGTCTGAAAAATGAGAGATGCGTATAGATGGGAATTCCGTTTGTGATGCACAGGTAAGTGCTGCAGATGCGTCTCATCACCGAGGGTGTGAGTAAAAGCGGAGTGTGGATGAACGCAAAAAGACTCGTAGATGGAAGGATGAACCAGCAATGCTTGAAAGAATTTTTGATATCGATAACCCTGTGTGGAGAGCTGTGGACAAGATAGGAAAGATTTTTCTCCTGAATCTGGTCTGGGTGATCTGCTCCCTGCCGATCTTTACGATGGGCGCGGCGACTACGGCTCTGATGTACAGCAGCATGAAGCTGCAGCAAAACGAAGGGTACTGGTATAAGAATTTCTTTCATTCCTTTGCGCAGAACTTTAAACAGGCGACCGGGATCTTTCTGATTTACCTGCTCGCCGGGATTCTGCTCGTGGCGGATTTTATCCTGGGAGGACAGCAGGGCGGCACCTTCGGCATGGTATTGCAGTGCGGGGCGGGCATTATCGCGGTTCCTTATCTGCTTTCGCTGCTGTATGTGTTCGGCGTACAGGCAAAATTTGTCAACCCGGTCAAGGCGACGATCCGCTACGCATTCTTCGTCTCGCTTCACAATCTGAAGGGAACCATCCAGATGGTGCTGCTGATGGCCTTGTTTATCTGGGTAAATACACTGACGCAGCTGGCAAATTATCTGACGATTATTTATGGGTTTGGACTGATCGGCTATTGCATGGCTGCTTACCAGCGGAAAGCGTTTGAAAAATATATCAAACCAGAAGAGGATGCAGACGTATCTGGTGATTTTGAAAAACCGGAGAAAGAGTCGGACGAATATTTTCTGGAGCAAAATAGGCTGGCGATGGATGGCGGAAGAGAAAAAGATCAACTCGAAGGGAAAATTGGCAAAGGGAACGAAGAAGACTAAAATTCTGAAAACGCATTTTTCATGTCGGGCTGTGAAATGGGATCTGTCAGGCAGGAAAGGATAGCAGTGAGTTCTCAACAGGAGAGGAAGGGAGGAATGAGCGTGGATAAAATTGAAAAATACATAGACGGACTGCTTGAGCGGAGCACGCCGGATCGGCCTGCGTGGAATATTGAAAAGATTCTGCAGGGGCTGAAATCTAACTGGAATTATATCGATGGGTGCATGATCAAGGCGGTTCTTGAAATGTATGCCATTACAAAGGATGAAAAATATTTTGCGTTTGCCGACGCATTTATTGACGCGAAGGTACGCGAGGACGGGACGATTGACGGCTATTCCGTAGAGGAGCTGAATATCGACAATGTCAATGCGGGGAAGACCCTGTTTGAGCTTTACGATCTGACCGGCAAGGAGAAATACCGCAAGGCGATCGATCTGGTGTACAGTCAGATTGAGCAGATGCCGCGCACGAAGGAAGGCAGCTTCTGGCACAAAAATATTTATCCGAACCAGGTCTGGCTCGACGGTCTGTATATGTGCCAGCCGTTTTATATGGAGTACGAGACCCGGTTCCACGAAAAACAGAATTATGACGATATCTTCCGGCAGTTTTTCACGGTGCAGGAGCATATGCGCGATCCGAAGACCGGCCTCTATTATCATGCCTGGGATTCTTCACGGCAGATGTTCTGGTGCGACCGTGTGACAGGCTTAAGCCAGAATTTCTGGCTGCGGGCGCTGGGATGGTTTTCGATGGCGCTGCTTGATACGCTGGATAAGGCGGACCCGTCCGTGGGCGAGCCCTATGAGCGGATGAAGAGGATGTTCCTGGACCTGATGGACGCGCTTCTGAAATATCAGGATGAGAGCGGCATGTGGTATCAGGTGGTCAACTTCGGCGGCATGGAGAAAAACTATCTGGAGACGAGCGGCAGCTCGATTCTGGCATATGCGTTGTTAAAGGGCGTGCGGCTCGGATTTCTGCCGGAGTCTTATCAGGAGTACGGTGTGAAAGCGTTCCATGGCGTCTGTGAAAAATACCTTTCCGAGGACGAAGAGGGCAATCTGCATCTGGGAGGCATCTGTCTGGTGGCAGGACTTGGCGGAAAAGGCAATCGCCCGGGCACCTACGACTATTACATGTCGGAGCCGGTGGTCAAGGATGACGCCAAGGGCGTGGGACCGTTCTTGCTGGCCTACACCGAGATGCGCCGGGCAGGGATGAGCCTATGAGCATAGTAGTCTGCTTTGTATAATATTGGAAGGAGGAGGAAAGCGTATGGAACACAAAAATCCGCTGCTTACGGAACGGGATACAGCGGAAAAATTCATTACAATCGGCGAGATTATGCTGCGTCTGACGCCGCCGAACTACGAGAAAATCCGCGTGGCGACGTCGTTTGAGGCCAGCTATGGGGGCAGCGAGGCGAATATCGCTCTTGCTCTCGCGAATCTGGGCATTGACAGTACTTTTTTCTCGGTGGTGCCGAACAACAGTCTGGGAAAGAGCGCGATCCGCATGCTGCGCAGCAACGATGTGCACTGCACACCGGTGATTTTGAGTACGCCGGAGCAGACCCCGACTCACCGTTTCGGCAGCTATTATCTGGAGACCGGATACGGCATCCGCGCGAGTAAGGTGACCTATGACCGGAAGCACAGTGCGATCTCGGAATTTGACTTCAGCGATATAGATCTGGACGCGCTGTTCGAGGGATTTACCTGGCTGCACTTAAGCGGAATCACACCAGCCCTGGGCGCGAACTGCCAGGATTTGATCCTTCGCAGCCTGCAGACCGCGAAGGAAAAAGGATTGACGGTGAGCTTTGACGGAAACTTCCGCAGCAAGCTCTGGACCTGGGAGGAGGCGCGGGATTTCTGCACCAAATGTCTTCCTTACGTGGATGTATTGCTCGGAATCGAGCCTTATCATCTCTGGAAGGACGAGAATGACCACAGCAAGGGCGACATCAAGGATGACATTCCCTTCCGCCCGGCCTATGAGGAGCAGGATGAAGTGTTCCAGGCATTTGTGGACCGCTACCCGAATCTCAAGTGTATTGCCCGCCATGTCCGCTACGCGCACAGCGGCAGCGAGAATAGTCTGAAGGCTTTTATGTGGTATGAGGGGCACACATTCGAGAGCAAGATGTTTACCTTTAATATTCTTGACCGCGTGGGCGGCGGGGACGCGTTTGCCAGCGGCCTGATCTACGCGATGATGCATCATTACCGGCCGATGGACATGATCAACTTCGCTGTGGCGAGCAGCGCGATCAAGCACACCATCCGCGGCGACGCGAACATCACGGATGATGTTTCCACCATCCGCAACTTGATGAATATGAATTATGATATTAAACGGTAATGGCGGTTCATATTTTCGACTGGTTATAGAATAGCATTTGTTAAAAGGAATATCGATTGCATAAAATTTCACGCATAAAAGTTGATTTTAGGTGTGAGATTGGATCTGTAAAAGATATCCGGAAAAGATTTATAAAAAGATTTACAAAAAGATTTATAAAATGAATGATAAAGAGATTTACAAACGGGTTGTTATGTGGTTTCCTAACTAAGAAACTACTTGTAAGCCTGACAGCAAATGAAGGAGGATAATTATCATGGACAAGTTAAATTACGCAGTATTGAAGGAAACTGGCTACACCGGTTATATTCTGGAGAAAGCGCCGGAGAAGGTCATGCAGTTCGGCGAGGGCAATTTCCTGCGCGCGTTTGTGGATTACTGGTTTGATCTGGCAAATGAGAAGGCTGGATGGAATGGGAAATGTGTTCTTGTGCAGCCGATCGGCGGCGGACTCGCGAAGCTGATCAATGAGCAGGAAGGCCTCTACACGCTGCACCTGCGCGGAAGCCAGAACGGCGAGAAGGTGGATGACGCACGGGTGATTTCCAGCGTCAGCCGCTGCCTGAATCCGTATGAAGAAGAGGATTTTGAAGAGGTCATGAAGGTGGCAGAGAGCGATGATCTGGAAATTATCGTTTCCAATACGACAGAGGCCGGTATTGTCTACGATCCGGCATGCCAGCTCTCTGACCGTCCGGCGTCGAGCTTTCCGGGAAAGCTGACCCAGGTGCTGCTTCGCCGCTATCAGGCAGGCAAGCCGGGGATCATCATGCTGGCCTGCGAGCTGATCGACAACAATGGAAAAGAACTGCTGAAATGTGTCAACCAGTACATTGACCAGTGGGGGCTCGAGGACGGCTTCCGGAAATACGTTAATGAAGACTGCACGTTCTGCGGTTCTCTGGTAGACCGTATCGTTCCGGGCCGTGTGCGCGATCCGAAGGAAGTGGCTGCACTCGAAGAGTTCCATGGCTATGCAGACCCGCTTCTTGATGTCGGTGAAGTGTTTGGCCTGTGGGTCATCGAGGGAGATGAGTCTCTGAATGATGTCCTTCCGTTCGCGAAGGCGGGGCTGAAGGAAAAAGTGTTTGTCACACCGGATATGAGTCCGTATAAAAAGCGCAAGGTTCGTATCCTGAACGGTGCGCACACCGGTTTCGTGCTGGGCGCTTATCTGGCAGGTGAGAACATTGTCCGCGACTGCATGCACGACGAGACCATCAAGGGCTTCATGAATAAGATGCTTTACGACGAGGTGATCCCGACCCTTCCGCTGGATAAGGACGATCTGCTGGCGTTCGCTTCGGCCGTACAGGACCGTTTCAACAATCCGTTCGTAGATCATGAGCTGATGAGCATTTCCCTGAATTCGACCTCCAAGTGGAAAGCCCGCAATATGCCTTCCTTCCTGGAATATATTTCGCTGAAGGGCGAGCTGCCGATCTGCCTGACGACCTCGCTGGCAGCTTACATCGCGTTCTACAGCAATGACATCCAGGAGCTGACTGACAAGAATCTGATCTGCCGCCGTCCGGCTGTAGGCAAGGCAGCAAATCTGGACGACCTTACCTATGCCGTCAGCGACGACCGCTGGGCGCTGGAATTCTATTATGAGCATAAGAACGACAGCGAGGAAGCACTGGTTCACGCAGTCCTGACGAATGAAAAGATGTGGGGCCAGGATCTGAGCGCGATCGCCGGACTGGAAGCAAAGGTTGTGGAGATTTTAAAGAAAATCCGCACGGAAGGAGCGAAGGCAGCGTACGCGGCTTGCCTGTGATGGAAAGAATCCGTGGGATGGAGGCCATTCCATATAGCTAATAAAAAATGGTTCATCGCGGATCCTCACGGTTCGCGGTGAACTCTGAAAAGTGTTTTATACGTTGAAAAACGGTAGGAACATGACGAGGAATTTACTATGAATTTGATAAAAACAATACAGATCGCCCCGATCGATAATGTTGCGGTCGCACTTCATCCGGTCGCAAAGGGGGAAACAATTGAAGTGGATCAGGCGACCGTTACTGCGCTGGAAGACATTCCCCAGGGGCACAAAATCGCCATCCGCCCGATCAAAAACGGCGAAAATGTCGTAAAATACGGCTTCCCGATCGGACACGCGACGGAAGACGCGGCTCCGGGGACCTGGATGCATACACACAACGTAAAGACCAATCTTTCAGGCGAGGTCGCGTACACGTATCAGCCGAACCTGTACTACCCGGAGCCAGTGGCGCCAGAGACGTTTTCCGGCTTTCGCAGGAAGGACGGCCGCGCGGCGATCCGCAATGAGATCTGGATTATTCCGACCGTTGGCTGTGTCAACGATATCGCGAAAAATCTGGTAAAGGAAAATCAGGATCTGGTGACGGGCACCATCGACGGCCTGTATGCCTTTACGCATCCCTTCGGCTGCAGCCAGACCGGCGCAGATCACGCGCAGACCAGGAAGCTTCTGGCAGCGCTGGCACGGCATCCGAACGCGGCGGCGATTCTCGTTCTGAGCCTGGGATGTGAGAACCTGACGCATGAGCAGTTCCTGGAGGAGCTGGGAGAGTACGACGCAGACCGCGTAAAATTCCTGACCTGTCAGGATGTGGAGGATGAATACGAGGCGGGAAGGGCTCTTCTTGAACAGTGCGCGGAGTATGCGGCACAGTTTGAAAGGGAGCCGATCCCGGTAAGTGAGCTGGTAGTCGGCATGAAATGCGGCGGCTCGGACGGACTTTCCGGCATTACAGCCAATCCGACAGTCGGCCGTTTCAGCGATATGATGACCGCCCGGGGAGGCTCTACCGTACTGACCGAAGTGCCGGAAATGTTTGGAGCAGAAGGATTCCTGATGAACCGCTGCGTGGATGAGATGGTGTTTGAAAAGGCCGTAAATATGATTAATGGCTTTAAAAACTATTTCCTCAGCCACAACGAGGTGGTCTATGAAAATCCGAGCCCGGGCAATAAAAAGGGCGGCATTACGACCCTGGAGGATAAATCCTGCGGCTGCGTACAGAAGGGCGGCACCGCGCCGATCATGGATGTGATCGGATACGGGGATCCGGTGGTGACCAAGGGGCTGAACATGCTGTACGGCCCCGGCAACGATCTGGTCTCCGCGACCGCGATGACGGCGGCCGGCGCACACCTGATCCTCTTTACAACCGGACGCGGCACTCCCTTTGGCGCGCCGGCACCGACGGTAAAAATCTCGACCAACAGCCAGTTGGCCGCGAAAAAGAAAGGCTGGATTGACTTTGACGCGGGCACCGTTGCGGACGGAGAGCCGCTTGACGCTGCGGCAGAGAGGCTCTTAAAGCTTGTGATAGAGATTGCAGGCGGGCGCCAGACTCTGAGTGAGCAGCATGGATGCCGGGAGATTTCCATTTTCAAGGACGGCGTGGTGCTGTAAAAAGAGTTATCGGCCAGGGAGAGAAAATTCTCCCTGGCCGATTTTTACCGCATTTTCTTCATCAGCCTGTCAATGGTATCGCGGTGCGCGAGCACCAGCAGATGCTCCCCATCCCGGATCATGGTCTGCGGATCGGGCATGAAATTCGTGTGGCCGTCTGTACCGATAATTCCGACAATATAGAGGCCATGCCGGGCACGGATATCGGAGGCAAGGATGGTCCTGCCGATCCAGTCCTTCATGGGCGTGATTTCGTAGATGGAATAGCCATCCTTCAGGTCGATGTAGTCAAAAATGTGGTCGTTGTTGTACTTCACAGCGGCTCTCATTGCAGCGCCCCGGTTCGGGTGAATGACCTCATCCGCGCCGTTCCGCAGCAGAAACTTTGCGTGCACTTCACTGCGCACCATGCTGACCACATATTTGGCCCCGAGATCTTTGAGCAGGCTGGTGATCTCCAGACTGCACTGGAAATTGCCGCTGATGCACACAAAACAAATGTCAAAATTGTCTACGCCGAGTTTTTTGAGGACGCTCTCCCGGGTGCAGTCTGCGATCAGACTGTCTGAGACGATATCGAGCAGATCCTCCATGGCAGTTTCATCTTGATCTACGATCATAATTTCATTCTTTAAGTTTGCCAGATCCCGGCACAGATAATGTCCAAAATCCCCCAGCCCGATGATTAAGATAGATTTCATAATAGTTTGCCTCCCTGTGTGTTGTGTGATTGAATATTGTCGGCTGGAAACGATGAACTTGATTTCCCCCAATTATCATATGATGTTAATAACGTGATACATAAAAACCTGAAATAAAAATCTGATACTCATGGGCGGGCATAGTGATGACTGCTTTCGTATTCCTATGCTGGTATAAAGTGAAATATCAGACAATATTTGCTATAGCGCATAAATCGTAACTGTGAAGGTACTGAACAGTTACTATGAATCACCCAACAATTATCTCCGCCTCCGGATAACGGATTTTGCCGGGACGTTTTTTCTCGGTAAAGGACATCGCGAAGGAAAGGCTGCCGACTCTTCCCAGGAACATAAGGATCATGATGACAATGCGGGAGAGGGTGTTTAGCTCGCGGGTTACGCCGGTCGACATCCCTACGGTGCCGATTGCGGAGAAGGCTTCAAACAAAACATCCGCCAGCGGCAGATCCTGCCCAATCAGCAGGATCAGGATCGCGGTAAGCGCCAGAAAATAATTGATAAATACAACCACGCTGGCCCGTTTCATCACGTCTGTCCCCAGTCTGCGCTGGAAGACGGTGAGATCCTGATTGCGTAGCAGGTAGGCCCGGATATAAAGCAGAATGACTACGATCGTGGTGGTTTTGACGCCGCTGGCCGTGGAGCCCGGGCTGCCGCCGATGAACATCAGGCACATGGTCAGAATCTTGCTGCCGTTGGTCAGGGACGCCGTGTCTACCGTATTAAACCCGGCTGTCCTGGGGGTTACGCTAGAGAACAGGGCGCACCAGAATCGCTCCCCTGCTCCCATCTGCGCAAACAGATTGTTCCGCTCGCTGATGAGGAAGAGGATCGTGCCTCCCACCGTCAGCGCGATGGTAGCGGTCAGGACGATTTTTGTCTGGAGAGCATAGCGGCGCCAATGCCAGCGGTTGGTCAGCAGATCCTCCCAGACAATGAAGCCGAGGCCGCCGATCAGGATTAATAAAATCAGGACAAGATTGACCAGCGGGTCGGAAGCATAGGCGCAGAAGGAGGAATAGGGCTCCCGGAATCCCATCAGATCAAAGCCTGCGTTGCAGAATGCGGAGATGGCGTGAAAAATTCCATAATAAATCCCCTTCGCCAGCCCCATCTGAGGCACGAAACGGATGGAGAGCAGAATAGCTCCGGCTCCTTCGAAAAGCAGTGTGCCGCAGACGATGTGCCGCACCAGATGGACACTTCCACGCAGCTGCAGCGTGCTCAGGCTTTCATGGATCAGTTCACGTCCTGCCAGGCCGATTTTTTTCCCGAGCAGAATCATGGCAAAGCTGCCAATGGTGATAAAACCGAGTCCGCCAATCTGGATCAGAGTAAGGAGTACCAGCTGTCCGAACATCGTCCAGTGCGACCAGGTATCGTACACGACCAGTCCAGTCACACAGGTCGAGGAGACCGCGGTAAACAGTGCGCCGAGAAAGGTGGTCTGCTCGCCGCTTCTGGTGGCAAAGGGCAGCATCAAAAGACACGCCCCGACCAGAATGATAATCAGAAATCCGCCCATGATCAGCCGTGTCCTCGAGAGCCGCATCTGGCGCAGTGAATCCGGTATTTTGCGCAGTGAATCCAGTATTTTGCGTAGTGACTCCATACAGGTTAGTTCCTTCCGTGCGTAATTGTAATAGTAACTGTAATTGCCCAATACTTTCACAGTTGCCTGTAATTTACAAACCAAAATTCAGTATAACACATTTTAAACAAAATGGGAGTGCTTTGGCAGAAAAATGGGAAAATTTAAAAGAGAATTTTACAGTCTCTGATTGAGTTGCGCTCCATTTTGAAACTCAGAGATGAAAATCCGGATAATTGCGATGAAAGAATGCCTTAATTTGAAATCTAATCAAGTATCGACTGATTTTAAACAAAAAACTTGATTAAATTCTGATGCAGTGGTATAGTAAATGACAAGCGGCTAGATTACGAGGAGGTAGAATCGTGAAATTATTAAGAGTTCGTGCCAGTAATTTTAAAAACTGTCAGGATGATACTAAGATCGATTTTCTGGCAAAGTCAAAAAAGACATCAGAGGATAAAGAATACGAGCTTCAGACGATAGCTGACGGACTTTATAGATATAATACGATGGCTTTTGTAGGAAAAAATGCTTCAGGCAAAACGACCGCTATAGAGCTTCTTGATTGCTGTTATTCGATCCTGGGTGAGTTTCGATTAGAAAATAAACATTATAATTACAATGACATATCTCTGGAAATTATTTTCTACCATGAGGGGTATATTTATAAATATGTAACTCTTTTACAGAATGATATCACAGCGGAGAACAGAGCCACATTTAAAAGCCAGCATATTTTCCGAAAAAAATATTATAAATCAAAGCTGAATACGATTTACGCAGAAACAGGTTTTGAAGAAATGATGAATCTGGGAGAACTGCCGGAAGATACCGCAAGTGTTTTTTTTGTTCTGAAAAAGAAAACGGAAGCAGCTATATATTTTGACAGCTATGGAGAGGGAGCAGATACCTACCAGATTCTTTTCAGAGCTATGAATAGCTATGGTATAACGAATGACATTTTAGCAGATATTATACGTATTTTTGATGAAAGCATTCTGGAATTGCAGCGGATTGATGACCATAATTATCATATGGTTGGAAGAAATGAGGACAGAATTTTTTCGGATAAGGAACTGATTTATCTGCTTTCCAGCGGGACAACGAAGGGAATTTTGCTGTACACTTTAATGGTAGTATCCCTGAAAAACGGGCTGGATTTGCTGATTGATGAGGCGGAGACGCATTTCCATAAAACTCTTGTCGAAAATATGATTAATTTGTATAAGGATAAGAGCGTAAATAAAAGAAATGCAACTCTTGCTTTTACAACCCATTATTGTGAAGTGCTGGATTTATTTAATCGCCAGGATAATATCTGGATTTGCCGAACTGAGGACAAGGTTTTGATTCAGAATATGTATGATACGTTTGATTTACGATCCGGGCTTTTAAAAAGCAAACAATTTTACAACAACACTTTTCAAACTGCCGTTAATTATGAACAGCTGATGAATCTGAAAAGGGATCTTATGAAATGAAGCTTTTGATTATGTGTGAAGGATCAAATGAAAAGGCAATCAGAAAAATGGCGCTCACAAAAAAGACGAATTATATTTAGCCGATTTACTTGCGGATTAAGCTGTGAAGGAATTGCTCAGCTGACAGTGATTTAAGTATCACAGGATATTTTAAAGAAAAGCAGTTGCCACGATTTGGACGTGGTGGTATATTTATGAGAAGAAAACCGCTTTTATACTATGAAATCTGCTCCGGCAGATTCCTGACGCTGGCGGGTTATGAAATGGATAGATATACCAAGGAACTGAGAGGACAGGACATGACGAATCTGGAGTATCTTGTAGACTTTGCGCTGAAATTCAGCGAACAGATGCTGATTTCCGGCGCGAACCTGGAACGGGTCAACGACTCGGTCTACCGCATCTGCGACAGCTACGGCTGCCGGGATGCTCACTTTTTTTCACTAAATTGCTATCTGACATTGAGTCTTCAGGACGAGGCGGGCAACCGTGTGACTTCGCAGCGGTGCGTGCGCAGCGGAATGGATACGCATCTGGAAAATCTTTCGAAGCTGAATCAGCTCTCACGGCAGATCTGCGCAGAACAGCCGTCGCCGCAGGAGCTGGAAGGTCTTCTCAAAGAGGCGCTTGACACGGAGACCTATTCTCCGCTGGTGCGCTGCGGAGGCTTCCTGCTGGCATTTGCCAGTCTGACGTTGATTTTCGGCGGGAGCGTCAAAGATCTGATCGTGGTGCTGCTCAATACGGTCCTGATGTACCTGGCTGGTATTTATCTGAAAAAGCCCGGTGTCAACCGGATGGTATTCAACATTTTCAGTACCCTTATGGCGGGAACAGTTGCGATCCTGATGAGCAAAATCGGCATGGTGGATGATATTTATATCGTCATGATTGCTAACAGCATGATGCTGATTCCCGGTATCCAGATGGTCAATGCCTTTCGGAACCTTCTGTGCGGGAATGAAATCAATGGAGTACTTGAGGTACTCAAAGCGACGCTGGAGACGATCGCAATTGTCGGTGGATTTGTCCTTAGTATTTATCTTTTCGGAGGGCTGATTACATGGTAAACGCAATCAAATTGATTATCTGCTCCTTCGGAGCCTCTCTCGGGTTCGGGATTGTTTTCCGAATCCAGAAAAAATACCTGCTCTATGCGGGACTTGGCGGCGCGCTTACAAGATGTGTCTATCTGATTTTGCTGAATTTTATTTCAGAGAGCTTTATCTATAGTTTCCTGGCGGCCATGGCAGCCGCACTTTACGCAGAGTTTATGGCGGTGCGCGCAAAGACACCGTCTACGGTCTTTCTGTATCCATCGATCATCCCGCTGATTCCGGGAGATCTGCTCTATTATTCCATTGTCGGGCTGATTTTGCAGGACACCGAGCGCATCAGTCAGAACGCGGTAAAATGTGTCCACTCTCTTTTGGGATTGGGAATTGGATTTGTCATTGTGTCGATGGTGATGTATTATCGAAGACATCTGAAGTTTCATAAAAAGAGACAGGTGCAGGACGGGGTGTAAAAACGAGAAAAGTCAGAAAATAAAATACGCTGAAAATCCATAAAACCAAAAAGCAGTTGACTCAGGAAGCAATGGAAATTTATGACTGGAATTCCCATTGCATATCAGGATTCTTCATGGAGAATCTACGGACATCCTGACACGAATCTAGAAAGGAGAGCCGGGATTTTCTGTCCGGCAAAATAGATAGTATGGTACATTTTGTGGGCGCCGGGAGCGGCGCGGCAGATCTGATCACGGTGCGGGGCAGCCGCCTGCTTTCGGAAGCGGACGTGATCATTTATGCGGGTTCGCTGGTGAATCCGGAGCTTTTGGAGTATAAAAAGGAATCGTGTGTGGTTTACGACAGCGCAAAGATGACGCTGGAGGAAGTTTTTTCAGTAATGAAAGACGCGGAGGAAAAAGGCCTGACTACGGTGCGCCTCCACACGGGCGACCCCTGCGTGTACGGCGCGATCCGCGAGCAGATGGATCTGCTGGACAAAGCCGGGATTGCCTATGATTACTGCCCAGGTGTGAGCGCGTTCTGCGGCGCGGCTTCGGCATTAAATATGGAATATACGCTGCCGGGTATATCTCAAACGGTGATTATTACAAGGATGGCGGGCAGGACGCCGGTGCCGGAGAAGGAGGAGATTGCCTCCCTTGCCGCCCATGGCGCGACGATGGTGATTTTTTTGAGCACAGGGATGCTCGAACGCTTAAGCGAGCGTCTGATGGCAGGCGGCTATGCGGCGGACACTCCGGCCGCGATTGTCTACAAAGCTACCTGGCCGGACGAGCGCAGTTATATCTGTACGGTGTCCACCCTTGCGCAGTGTGCGCGGGAAAACCAGGTTACCAAGACAGCACTGATTATTGTCGGAGAGACGGTCGCTCAGGTCGGATATGACCGTTCAAAGCTCTATCACCCGGCATTTACCACTGAGTTTCGCGCGGCAACGGATCAGTGAACGGACGGCAGGATTATATGATACAAGGGTGAATTGCGAGTAGTGTCATACCCATTTACCACCTGAATTATGGTATGATTCGAGCGACAAAAGGGGTATGATATAAGAGTAATAGGAGGAAAAGAAAATATGGCAGATCCGAATAAAAAGAAAAAACGGAGTGCATTCCGATGGGTATTGACAGGAACGCTGATTGTTGTGGCAGTGCTGCTGATCCTGGCGGGGGCCGCGGCTTTGGCCGTGAATCATCTGATGAGCAGCATCGGAGAGATCGAGGAAGTGGAGCTGCTGGATCCGGAGTCGGAGGAATTTGAGACGGACGAGGACGCCGGAGAGGACAGCATGGCACCCGAAGAGGTCGTATGGCCTGAGGATGTTGAGGAGACCGAAGCGGCAAGCACGGGCGTGACCAATATTCTGCTCATCGGACAGGACACCCGCACGGCGGGAGTGAGAGAGCGCTCCGATTCGATGATTCTCATTTCTATCAACGATGATACGGACGAGGTGAACATGATCTCCATCATGCGTGACCTTTATGTCCAGATCCCGGGATATTCCGATAATCGGATCAATGCCTCTTACCAGTTCGGAGGCGCTAGCCTGCTGGACGAGGTGATTCAGAAGAACTTTGGTGTGACGATCGATTATAATGTTGAGGTGGACTTTACCGGTTTTGAGAGCATTATCGACCTGCTCGGAGGAGTTGATATTACTCTGACTTCTACAGAAGCCTCCTACTTCCAGGCGCAGGGCTACAGTGTGAGCGCGGGAGCAAACCATGTATATGGAGAGTTCGCGCTGATTTACGCACGGACACGTTATGTCTCAACAGCGACAGAGGCGAATGACTTTGGCCGGACACAGCGGCAGCGCGCGTTGATTACGAGCCTCTTTAACGCGTACAAGGACGTTGGTATTACCACGCAGATTGCGCTGTTGGATGACATCCTCGAGCTGGTATCGACCGACATGTCAAATTCGGAGATCCTTTCACTTTTGTATCTCGCACAGTCGATGAATCTGAGCGAGCTTGGCTCCTACCGGATACCGGTTGACGGCTCCTACTCGAACCAGACCATCCGCGGCATGAGTGTCCTCGTGCCGGATCTGACCACAAACCGCGCGGCGATTCAGGAGATGATTGCCGGGACCTATGTGCAGTAATGGAAAAGCAGGCGCTGAAATATCAGGTGCCGAATAAGGCGCAGGTATTGAAAGACGCTGAAGGATGGAATAACGAATAGAAAATCAGGTGTTGACAAACCGATTTGAAATGTTATACTTGTCTGAGCGAAACGAGAAATTGCATACGATTAACACGTTGATGAGAAGAGTAAAATGCGGAAGTATCCAGAGAGAGGACGGCTGCTGGAAAGTCCTTATGCGGAACCATTTGAAAACTGACTCTGAGTGGCCCCAATCCGGTCCGGTGACTCCGTTATCGTCAAATGAGTAAAAAAACAGGGTGGAACCGCGGTACTGTATGATCGCCCCTGACAGTCTGGGTGGCTGTCAGGGGCTTTTCTGTTTGCAGGGAAAGGAGAAATATCTATGAAAGAAAAATGTAAAGTGGTAAAATCGGTCTTTTTGTCAGACTGGACGCCGATGGAAAAAGCGCTGCTTCTTGCGGATGTCCTGCTCTTTGGCGTCCTGCTCGGATGGCTGACGTCGCCGCTGAAAAACGGGCTCAGTTTTTTCAGCAACAATTCCTGGGACATCGACAATTCCTCGGATGATCATTCCGTGGGCGGTTTTGAGGTGGAAGACGACGAAGACTGGGATGACGAAGACGAGGACGACGAAGAAGACGCAGAGGATGGAGCGGAAGAAAACTAAACGGAAGAATCTGCCGGAAAAAAGATAGCCGCAAAACGACGAAGTCGTTTACTTTATAACAATCAGGAGGATACAGAAAATGATTATTACACTGAAAGACGGATCGAAACGCGAGTACGCGCAGCCGATGGCAGTCATTGACATCGCGAAGGACATCAGCGAGGGTCTCGCGCGCGTGGCGACGCTTGCCGAGATTAATGGCGAGGAGGCGGATCTGCGTACAGTCGTGGACGCGGACTGTGAGCTGAATATTCTGACCTTTGACAGCCCCCAGGGCGCTGCAGCGTTCCGCCATACGACCTCACACATCATGGCGCAGGCGATCAAGCGCCTGTATCCGGATGTCAAGCTGGCGATCGGCCCGTCCATCGCGGATGGATTTTACTATGATATTGACAGTGAGAAGCCGATCACACCGGAAGACCTGGAGAAAATTGAGGCGGAGATGAAGAAGATCGTCAAGGAAGGTCTGCCGCTGATCCGCTTTACGAAGCCCAGAGAAGAGGCCATCGCTTATTTCAAAGAAAAAGACGAGCCGTACAAGGTGGAACTGATCGAAGATCTGCCTGCAGATGCCGAGATCAGTTTTTATCAGCAGGGCGAGTTTGTCGACCTCTGCGCGGGGCCGCATCTGATGAGCACAAAGCCAGTAAAAGCATTTAAACTGACCAGCATTGCGGGTGCTTACTGGAGAGGTTCAGAGAAAAATAAGATGCTCACCCGTATTTATGGTACCTCGTTTACCAAAAAAGCCGATCTGGACGCTTACCTGACCCGTATGGAAGAGGCGAAAAAGCGCGATCACAGAAAGCTTGGCAAGCAGCTGGGACTGTTCATGATGGCAGACGAGGGTCCTGGATTTCCGTTTTTCCTGCCGAACGGCATGATTCTGAAAAATACGCTCCTGGATTACTGGAGAGAGATCCATACAAAGGCAGGCTATGTGGAGATTTCCACTCCGATTATCCTGAACCGCCAGCTCTGGGAGACCTCCGGCCACTGGGATCATTATAAGGAAAACATGTATACCACCGTCATCGACGATGAGGATTACGCGATTAAGCCGATGAACTGCCCGGGCGGCGTACTGGTCTATAAATCAGAGCCGCGCTCTTACCGCGACCTGCCGCTGCGCATGGGCGAGCTGGGTATCGTGCACCGCCATGAGAAGTCCGGACAGCTGCATGGCCTGATGCGTGTGCGCTGCTTTACTCAGGACGATGCGCACATCTTCATGACACCGGAGCAGATCCGCGGCGAAATCAAGGGCGTGGTCAATCTGATTGATGAGGTTTACCAGCTTTTTGGTTTCAAATATCATGTGGAACTTTCCACCCGTCCGGAGAATTCCATGGGCAGCGACGAGGACTGGGAGATGGCTACCGATGGCCTGCGCGGAGCACTCGATGAGCTTGGTCTTGATTATGTGGTCAATGAAGGAGACGGCGCGTTCTATGGCCCGAAGATTGATTTCCATCTGGAGGATTCCATCGGCCGGACCTGGCAGTGCGGCACCATTCAGCTCGACTTCCAGCTGCCGCAGCGTTTTGAGTGCGAGTACATCGGCGCGGATGGCGAGAAACACCGCCCGATTATGATCCACCGCGTGGCATTTGGTTCTATCGAGCGTTTCATCGGCATCCTGATTGAGCATTTCGCGGGCGCGTTCCCGACGTGGCTCTCTCCGGAGCAGGTGCGTATCCTGCCGATCTCGGACAAGTATATTGATTACGCAAATCAGGTGAAGGATGCTTTGCGAGCGGAAAAGATCCGCGCGAATGTGGATACCCGCGCGGAGAAGATCGGCTACAAGATCCGCGAGGCGCAGATCGCGAAGACTCCGTATATGCTTGTGGTCGGCGCAAAGGAAGAGGAAGAAGGACTGGTGTCCGTCAGAAGCCGCTCGGAAGGCGACAAGGGGCAGAGCACTCTGAAAGACTTTACGGCCGCAATCAAAGAAGAGATCGCGACCAGGGCGAGATAGATTTCGCAGTAATAACCAAACCCATTGTGCATGGCGGCAGCCATGTTTCCTCATGACATACACGGTGCATGTGGTAAGAGGCATGACTGCCGCCATATACTTTTCTGGCTTTATCATGGTAGTACACGCTGCATGTGGGGCTGGAAGGGCAGCAGAGACATCGGGGAGATGGAAAATTTATGATAGCAATTCTGGATTATGATGCGGGAAACCTGCGTAGTGTGGAAAAAGCGCTGGCTTCTCTGGGGCAGGAAACTGTGATCACGCGTAACCGGGACGAGATCCTCAATGCGGATAAAGTGATATTGCCTGGGGTCGGAGCCTTCGGCGACGCGATGGGCAAGCTGCATCAATATGGCCTGGCGGATGTGATCCGTGAGGTCACAGACCGCGGCACTCCATTTCTGGGGATCTGCCTGGGGCTGCAGCTTTTGTTTGAGTCGAGCGAGGAGTCACCCGGAGTGCCGGGCCTTGGCATCTGTAAAGGACAGATCCTGCGGATTCCGGATAAGGAGGGACTGAAGATTCCGCACATGGGCTGGAATTCTCTGACCTTTGACCATCCGGGGCGTCTCTTTGCGGGCATTCCGGAGGAGTCTTATGTGTATTTTGTCCATTCCTATTATCTGAAAGCGGCAGACCCGCGGATCGTGAAGGCTTCCACCCATTACTCGGTGCCGATACACGCTTCTATTGAGCAGGGGAATGTCTTTGCCTGCCAGTTTCATCCGGAAAAGAGCAGTCAGGTGGGACTGGCGATTCTGAAGAATTTTGTTGCAATTTAGCGCAAAAAGGAGTGTCGAAAATAATGTTTACCAAACGTATCATCCCCTGCCTGGATGTAAATAATGGCCGCGTGGTCAAGGGCGTGAATTTTGTCAACCTGCGGGATGCAGGCGACCCGGTCGAGATCGCGGCTGCCTATGACGCGGCCGGAGCGGACGAGCTGGTGTTTCTGGACATTACGGCTTCCTCTGATGCGCGTAATACAGTTGTTGATATGGTACGCGAAGTCGCGAGAAAGGTATTTATCCCTTTTACTGTCGGCGGCGGTATCCGAACGGTGGAAGATTTTAGGCTGCTTCTGCGCGAGGGCGCGGACAAGATTTCGATCAACTCCGCGGCGATCATGAATCCGCAGCTCATCGCGGACGCGGCGGAAAAATTCGGGCGGCAGTGTGTGGTTGTGGCGATTGACGCGCGCCGCAGGCCGGACGGCTCCGGCTGGAATATTTTTAAAAACGGCGGTCGGGTCGATATGGGGATTGACGCGGTCGAATGGGCAATGCGGGCAGACCGCCTGGGCGCCGGTGAGATTTTGCTGACCAGCATGGACTGCGACGGCACGAAGGCAGGCTATGACATTGAGCTGACGCGCACGATCGCGGAGCATGTGTCCGTTCCCGTGATAGCCTCCGGCGGCGCCGGGACGATGGAACATTTCTATGACGCGCTTACCGAAGGAAAAGCGGACGCAGCGCTGGCGGCTTCTCTATTCCATTATAAAGAGCTGGAGATCCGCGAGGTGAAGGAATATCTGCGGGGGCGCGGTGTGAGCGTGCGGATGTAAAATGCCCTGCTATATGGAATTGGTTTTGGCTGCAAGGCACAATTGCTGCAGCTCCTGGTTTAGGCATGATATGCAGGGACGTGATGTGAAAAAGCGGTTGCTTACATTTGCTGCGCAGCCTTTTCATTGTTTGAATGATTAAATGTTACGCTGCCTGATACAAAGACAGGACAGAAGAGAAGGGAGAGAATCACATGCCTCCGATTTCCAATGACTGGCTGACTCCGTTAAAGCCGGAGTTTTCGAAGCCCTATTACGCGAAGCTGTACCGCCAGATCAATGAGGAATACAAAAGCCGCGTGGTTTACCCGCCGGCGGATGATATTTTTAACGCGTTCGCGTTTACGCCGCTCTCTAAGGTAAAGGTCGTGATCCTCGGACAGGATCCCTATCATGAGGAAGGGCAGGCGCATGGCTTATGCTTTTCGGTTAAGCCGGGTACCGACATTCCTCCGTCCCTGGTCAATATTTATCAGGAGCTGCATGAGGACTGCGGCTGTTATATTCCGAACAACGGTTATCTGACAAAGTGGGCCGAGCAGGGCGTTTTGCTGCTTAATACCGTGCTGACCGTGCGGGCGCATCAGGCGAACTCACACCGCGGGATCGGCTGGGAGGAATTCACCGACGCGGCGATCCGCGCCGTCAACCAGATCGACCGTCCGGCTTGTCTATCTGCTCTGGGGACGTCCTGCGCAGATGAAAAAATCAATGCTCGACAATCCAAAACACCTGATATTGGAGGCACCCCATCCAAGTCCGCTCTCGGCTTACCGGGGCTTTTTCGGATGCCGGCACTTCTCCAGGACGAATAAATTCTTAAAACAGAACGGGATTGAGCCGATCGACTGGCAGATTGAAAACATCTAGTATAGATGACCAGGGCTTGCGGCGTGTTATAAAAGAGGGATTCCATGGAACAGAAAAAAAAGAAATACCAGGGCCGCCGGGCTTATCTGAATGACTATGAGCAGGATGAGTCCGGCGCTTATGTTTACAAAGGAAAAGTCTACCTCTGGAAAAGTCCGAGGAAAACGGCTCTGACCAAAATCTGGCTGCTGTCCGCGGCGGCTTTTGCCGCGCAAATTCTGGCCGGATGTGTGCCCTCCGTCGGGATGAACGGGCGTGCCTGGGTGCTGCTGCCATACGCCGGGGCACTCGCGGCCTCTGTGTCGCTCCTCTGGGGCAGCTATACGCTCACAGATGGAGGTGAGAAAATCCCGGAACACATTTATAAAAAAAGTGTGGAGGCTCTTCCGGTGCGGGCCATTCTGACCATCGTTCTCTCCGGCGCGGCGATCCTGGGTGAGCTGGTAAATCTGGTCTGGCAGAGCCAATTTGACGGCAGCGTTTCCGGCGCGGTGATCTATATGGTATTGGAGTCAGCGGGGCTTATCCTCGCACTGCTGCTGCGGCAGACGATTCTCGGACTGGAATGGGAGGAATCAGAACAGCAGCCATTGTAAATACGTAAAGCATGACTGTGCTGGTTCTCCTGCCCTTGTGACAGCGAAAGATAGCTTTATGATTTGACACATGCGACAGTAAGCGACTCATCGTCGTTTGCAATATAGAAAAACCATGGGAGGTATATTTAAATGAAATTTTCAGAAATGCCCTATGAGCGTCCGGATCTGGAGGATATGAAGCGGCAGGCGGCTGCTTTTACTGAGCAGCTGAAAGCAGCCGCGTCCTACGAGGAGGCCCGCGCGATATTTTTACAGAAAGAAGAAGCAGACCGTCATATGAGAACGCTGGCTTCTCTGGCGAGCATCCGGCACTCCATTGATACGCGGGATGCTTATTATAATGAAGAAAAAAAATTCTGGAATGCCGCCGAGCCTGAGCTGCAGGAGTATGAGCAGCAGTGGACGATGGCCATGTTGGAGAGTCCGTTCCGCCCGGATTTCGAGGCAGAATACGGAAACCTGATGTTTGTCAACGCGGAGATTGAGCTGAAGACGTTCTCACCGGAAATCATTCCGCAGCTGCAGCGAGAAAATGACCTCACGCAGGAATATGAGAAGCTGCTGGCGTCTGCGCAGATCCCGTTTGAAGGCGGCGTTTATACGATTTCCCAAATGACGCCGTTTAAAAACGATCCTGACGACGCGCGCCGCTTAAGCGCGTGGAAGGCAGAGGGCCAGTGGTATAAGGACAACCAGGAAAAGCTGGATGGTCTTTACGATGAGCTGGTGCATTTGCGTGATGAGATGGGCAGAAAGCTGGGCTATGATGGCTATACGCAGCTGGGCTACTATCGGATGGGGCGCAACTGTTATACGAAGGAGGATGTCGAGAAATTCCGCGCGGCTGTGCAGAAATATCTGGTGCCGGTGGCGGACAGTATATACCGCGAACAGGCGAAGCGCCTGGGCAAAGAATATCCGATGAGCTTCGCGGACAATGCGCTGGAATTCCGTTCTGGAAACCCGCGCCCCTGCGGTACGCCGGACGAAATCCTGGCGCAGGGAAAGAAATTCTACGACGAGCTCTCTCCGGAGACCAGTGCCTTCTTCCGCACAATGCTCGATAATGACCTGCTGGATGTGCTGAGCACAGAGGGCAAAGAGGGCGGCGGCTACTGCACCAGCATTCCGGAATATGGCGTACCCTTTATTTTCGCTAATTTCAACGGCACCCAGCATGACGTAGAGGTTGTGACGCACGAGGCGGGACATGCTTTCGCGTACTATATGAACCGCGACCGCATACCGATGTCTTTAAGCTGGCCGGGCATGGAGGCCTGCGAGGTACACTCCATGTCGATGGAATTCATGGCGTGGCCCTGGGAGGAAGGCTTCTTTGGAGCTGACGCGAAAAAGTTTTATTACAGCCATCTCTCCGGCGCGCTGACCTTCATTCCCTACGGCACGATGGTCGACCACTTCCAGCACATCGTATTTGAAAAACCAGACATGACCCCGGCGGAGCGTCATGGCGTCTGGAAGGAACTGCTCGGTATCTACATGCCGTGGATGAAGCTGGACGGCGAGATCCCGTTCTACGCGGACGGCGAGGGCTGGCAGCGGCAGCACCACATTTACTCCTTCCCGTTCTACTACATCGACTACTGTCTGGCACAGACCGTGTCGCTGGAATTCTGGGCGATGCTGCAGCACGACCAGAAAAACGCCTGGGAGCACTACATGGCCTACACAAAGCAGGGCAGCAGCTGCACCTTCACCGACCTGCTGAAAAACGCCGGTCTCGAGAGCCCGTTCGATGAAGCCTGCCTGCGCAGCGTATGTGCCGAAGCAAAGAAATGGCTGGAGAATTATGATCTGACGGGGATTGCGTGAGCGGTCGGAAGACCAAATTTTGACGAGAAACGGTTACTCTGTTCGAGGACGCGGTTTTGAGAAAAATGTGTACTCGGGCAGAGAAACTTAACCTGGCGAGGTTTGAGGATTTGTCAGCAAGCAATTAGTAAAGATAAAATGAAACAAAATTTCACAGTTCGCCCTGGATATTGCGGCACGACAGCTGCGAATAGCTGAATGCAGCAGTCGCGCCCCGCGAGGAACGTGTGAGTAGAAATCGCATTTCATACATTTCCCGAACACATTTCTATCGTCGCGCCCCACAAGGGGCGCGTAAGTAAAAACAACATTATCAAGGTCAGCACAACGCATGTTTATTCTTCTATTTTAGTCATCGATTATTCACATTTCATACATTTCCCAAACACATTTCTATCAAATTCCGGACACACTTTCGAACTAAAATTGACCAGAAAAAAGGGGTTTTTGAAGCGAAAATTGTGGATTTTCACCTCTGCTGGTTTCAAAAATAACTTTTTGAACTAAGATGCCTGCCTGATTCGAAAAACTACGATTATATGCGATTCTAGAATCAATCATGCGGGTACCAAAACAACGAAAGGAGTACTTATATATGAAGTGCGAAAGGAATGTGTATCAGATTGTGCCGACTATGAAAAAATCGTTTCGTGTGTGGTCGGTGCTCTTAGCGATGGGAGTGCTGGTCTCTTCAATGCCGGTTCTGGCGGCGGAGGACGATGAGGAGACGACTACAGTTACCACGTCGACAGTATCGGTATCAACCGGGATTGAGATGAACACGGATTACCCGGGGATGTCTGCGACAGCAGGAGATACCTTAAGCTATTCACTGGATTTTGTCAGCGCGGACGGCGCGGGACATGATATCACTCTGACGACAGAGTCCCTTCCGGATGGCTGGGAAGGCTATTTTAAAGGGAGCAGCACGGAGATTTCTTCCGTACATATTACAGGAAACGCATCGGATGATTCGGGCCTTGTGACCTACAGCCTGTCGATTCCGGATGATGAGGAAGACGGAGAATATGAGGTCGTCCTTCTGGCAACCTCGGATACGGGCGACACGGACACCCTGACGCTGACCCTGAATGTCGCGGCAGAGGTACGCGGTGAGAGCAGCTTTACTTCGGAATATCCGGAGCAGCAGGGCGCGACCGGCACATCCTTCAGCTTCGACGCGACCCTGGTCAACAACCGCACGACGGATCAGACCTACAGCCTTTCTACAGAAACTCCTACCGGCTGGTCAGTGTCGATCGTTCCTTCGGATGACACTTCGACGGCAATCGCCAGCATCGACGTGACAGCGGAGAGCAGTCAGGGGCTGACGATCACGGTGACACCGCCGGAGACGGTGGAGCAGGGGGATTACACCATCCCGGTGACTGCTTCCTCCGCAAATGAGACGCTTTCCATGGAGCTTTCCATTAACATTACTGGTACCTATGACATTTCTCTTTCCACCTCGGACGGACTTTTGAGCTTTGATGCGTATGAAAATAAAGCTTCATCTGTGACGCTGGTGATTACCAACAACGGCAATGTGGATTTGACGGATGTGACTCTTTCTTCCTCCGCGCCTACGGACTGGGAAGTGACTTTCAGTGAGTCAACGATTGAGACCCTGGAGGCGGGGGCTTCGGCAGAGGTGACCGCGTATGTGACTCCGTGTGAGGATTCTATTACAGGCGACTATGAGACGGATATCACGGTCAGCACGAGCGAGACTTCGGATACGGCGGCATTCCGTGTGTCGGTGAAGACCTCCTCGACCTGGGGATTTGTGGCGATCGGAATTATTGTCCTTCTGGTGATCGCGCTAGGGCTGATCTTCAGAAAATTCGGGAGAAGATAGGATATGGCAGATAAGAGCGCAAAAATGAAAGAAAATAAAAACGGCAGTGCCGGATCGAACGCGCCGAAAGCCAGCCAGGAAAATGCGGAAGTGAATGCGGCAAAGGCTGCCCAGGGAAACGCTGAGGCAAATACGCCGAAGGCTGCTGGGGAAAATGCCGGAAATGCCAGAAATGCCGGAGCTGCTGCAGCGAACGCGCCAGAAACCGGTCAGAGGGATCGCTCCAGAAATCTGGAAAAAGCAGAGCATGTGATCGAAATGGAGCATCTGACGAAGCGGTACGGCAAGAAGGTTGCGGTGAATGATCTGACGCTGTCGATCAGAAAAGGTGAAGTGTTCGGTCTGCTGGGTCCGAATGGCGCCGGCAAGACGACGACGATCCTGATGCTGCTGGGACTGACGGAGCCGAGCGGAGGCAAGGCGACGATCGAAGGTATGGACTGCACGCGTGATCCGATCGGAGTGAAGTCGATCGTGGGCTACCTGCCTGACAATGCGGGCTTTTACGGTGATATGACAGGCCGCCAGAATCTGCGGTTTACCGGACGGCTGAACGGCCTGGAAGGGCAGGAGCTGGAGGATCGGATTGAGACACTGCTCAAAAGAGTGGATATTGAGTACGCCGGGGATCAGAAGGTCGGCACGTATTCGAAGGGTATGCGCCAGAGGCTTGGCGTGGCGGATGTGCTGATGAAGGATCCGGAGGTCATTATCATGGATGAGCCGACGCTGGGCATTGACCCGGAAGGGATGCGCAAGCTCCTGATCCTGATCCGCGACCTGGCGGTGGAGGATGGACGCACGATCTTGATTTCCTCCCATCAGCTGCAGCAGATCCAGCAGATCTGCGACCGTGTCGGTATTTTTATTGAGGGTAATCTGATTGTCGAGGGCTCACTGCATGAGCTGGAGGAGCATATCCGTAAGGAAGGCAACTATCTGCTGGAGCTGTCGGTGCAGCCGATGGACGATCAGCTGCTGGGCATGCTTTATCAGCAGGACGGCGTGAAGAAGATAGAAAAAGAGGGCGACAAGTTCATGATTACCTCGAAAAAGGACATCCGCCCGAAGCTCACGCAGTTTTTAGGAGAAAACGGTTATACCGTCTACCATCTGCACCAGCGCGGCGGCGATCTGGACGAGATTTACAGAGTTTATTTTGAAAAGGCAGGGCAGGCAGATGAAAGAAGCAGTTATGAAAAAAACAACAAAAAACGAGGCAGGTTCGGCCGGAAGAAGCAGCAGGCGAGTTAGCGGTTTTACCGGACTTTATGCGCTGTTTCGTAAAGAGATGGCTGATCAGCTCAGGAGCAGACGTTTTCTCATCCTCCTGCTGCTGATCGGGGGCACAAGTTTCGCCAGCCTTTACGGTGCGATCAGTGAGCTCTCAGAATCGACCAGTGATTATATGTTTCTGGAATTGTACACTTCCAGCGGCAGCTCGATCCCGTCCTTCATGTCTTTTATCGCACTGCTGGGACCGATCGTAGGTCTGGCTCTCGGCTTTGACGCGATCAACAGTGAGCGGCAGTCCAACACGCTGAACCGGCTGGTGGCGCAGCCGATCTACCGCGATTCTATTATTATAGGAAAGTTTCTGGCGGGGACGGCGGTAATCGCGATTGTCATTTACGCAATGGGACTGGCGCTCGGCGCGGTGGGAGTGCTGGCGACTGGCCTGACACCGGACGGCGAGGAGGCGCTGCGGATATTCTTCTTCCTGACCTTCACTGTCGTGTACATTGCGTTCTGGTTGGCGCTGGCGATCCTCTTTTCCGTTGTCTGCAGGCACTCAGCGACCTCAGCACTGGTGACGATCGCGTTGTGGATTTTCTTCTCGATCTTCATGAGCCTGTTGGCCACGATCATCGCCGGAGCGGTCTACCCGATTAACACGTACTATGGTCAGATGTTCAATCAGCTCAATTATTACACGCTGAAGCTGAACCTGAACCGGATTTCGCCGTACTACCTGTATAGTGAGGCAGTCACGACGATCATGAATCCGTCCGTCCGCTCTGTCAATGTCGTCACGACGAGCCAGCTGGTGGGCGCGATCAGCAGCTATTTGTCGCTGGGACAGAGCCTGCTGCTCGTGTGGCCGCATCTGGTTGGCATGATCGCAGAAATGATTGTAGCGTTCGGGTGCTCCTACATCGGATTCATGCGCCAGGAGATCCGGACGAATTGAAAATTAAGACTAATGCATCGGGAGATTCAGACGAACGAAAAATCAAGGCTAATGCGCCACGAGATCCGGACGCGTCAGGAGATACGGACGAACAAAAAATAAGAGCTACGTGTCAAAGGATTCGATTCGGATGAACCAGGAAAAGTAAGAATAAAAACCGAAAAAATGAGGATACTGTCTCCTGTAGGAAAAATACATTTTTCGAAAGGAGGCAGTATTTTTATGCCAGCTTTAGTATGTTCCGCAAAAAATTGCAGGTACAACGATTCTATGTATTGCTGCAAAGGAGAGATTGAAGTAGGAGGAAAACAGGCGCAGATCTGTGAGGAGACGAGCTGCGAGAGCTTTTATGAAAGAACAGGAGACAGTATGAAAGACTCCTGCGGCTGCGGCCATGCGGACCGCACGATAGGCATCCAGTGTGCCGCAGTGAACTGCGAATACAATGATAAATGTGTCTGTGTCGCGGATCATGTGGACATTTCCGGCGCGGGAGCGTGCTGTTCCGATGAGACGGAGTGTGTGACGTTCTGCGGAAAGTAAAAAACTACAGCGAAAGATCAAGAATCACGGACGCATAAAAGATGCCCCGCTCATAGCGAAAAGTGGCGGATCCATGGTGGCGCTGGGCGATTGTGCGGACAGAAGCGGTCCCCAGTCCGTAGCCTTCATGGCGGGAGGAGAGAAATTGTCCGTCCCTGATTACCGGCTCCCTTGAGCTGGTGTTGTCAACGGTGAGCAGGATCTTCTGATTGTTTTCCTTTGCCAGGATACGGATGTAGGGGGCGGTGTCCTTCACTTCCCGGCAGGCCAGGAGCGCGTTCTCCAGCAGATTTCCGAGCATGGAGCAGAACTCTGCCTCGTTCAGAGGCAGAGCCTCCGACAGGTTCAGCTTCGCAGTAAAATCGACACTGGAATGCTCTGCTTCTTCGGCATAATAGCTGACCAGTGTGTTGACAGCGTAGTTTTTGCTGAAGGAACGGTTCGTGTTCGGAGGGAGGCTCAGCTCGTAATTTTCCACGTAATCGCGCAGGGCATCCTGGCTGCCTGTGCTGATGAAGCTGTTGATGATGCGCAGGTGCTGGATGAGGTCATGGCGCGCCTGCCGGGTCTCCTGCATGTGGCGGGAGAGCTGGCTGTACTGTGTCCGCTGCAGCGCCAGAAGGCTTTCCTGCTGGACGCGTTCCTCCTCCATTGCGGCCTCGTGCCGGATGACGGAGAGCGCCTGGAGCAGGACACTGTAAATCCCGAGCATGCACACGATCAGCAGGACCCGGGCAAAGAAAAAACGCAGCTGCCAGACATTTTCCGGAGAAATGTTGGAGGTATACATCAGGACGATCAGTGTCGTAAATCCCGGCAGGATCCAGATGACGCGCCAGAGGGAAGGCGCTTCCGTCTGAAAAGCAAGATCCTTTGTACGCTGCAGGTAATGAAGCATGAACGGCATGGTTGCTGCCAGGACAATCAGGTTCAGAAGGACACTGCGCGGGGTGTCAAAGGTAAGCGCATCGCTGTAAAACAGGCGTGCTTCAACGAAAAAAGCAATCCCGCGTACGAGGATAATATAGTCAAACAGAAAGATGTAACAAACAGAAAGATGTAAATAAACAGAATCTTCCAGCGGTTGATTTTTACCGTATTCATATAGATCATGAAACAGATAACGGCAAAGGTATATTCCGCTATGCGCCCCATAAATGCATTTTCTGGAGCAAGTCTTGCGTATACGGTGGACTCCAGAAGCTGCGTGAATCCGATGATGAACACGGTCATGCCGGTGGAAAAGCGCAGCTGCTTCCGGAACGGATAGTAAGCGATGATCCGGTAGGGCAATGTGGAGATGATTTCATACAGGAACGCGGTAAGAAAAGCTGCTAAACCCGGCTGCATCAGCCCACCCCCTCATTTCTCAGAACCGCAAACTGGTAATCAGTAAAAGCGGCCTGCGTATCCTTCAGCTTTCTTCTGCTGCAGAAAAGAGTTTCAGAATTTTTTGAAGAAAGCCGGATTTCTCCGGTATCTCCAATTGATTCGACAAAAGAAAAATTGACCGTCGCTCCTCTGCCGTATTCCCAGAAACGGCCGGTTTTGGGAAGCAGGCGCACAATCTCAGCATAGGTCTGCGTACAGCGCAGCTCGCCGGAAATCGTGTGCAGGATCGTTCCGTTGCGGAAGGATTCTACATAGATCAGGTTTCGAATGGGAAGGACGCGGTTTGACGCATCGGAATTTTTGTCCAGGCAGCGGACGGTGATGCATACAGGAGTGGCGACTGCCTTTTGCAGACTTTTCATACACCAGGCAAGCGCCTCGGCCTTCACCGGCTTTACCAGATAGTCCAGTGCGTGGACTCCGTAGCTGTCCAGTGCGAAACCGGTCTCTGAGGTCGTAAAAATCAGAGGAATCTGTTCATCCATTTCCCGGATTTTCCGCGCGGTATCCACGCCGGTCATGCCTTCTCCGAGCATAATATCCAGAAAAACGGCGCTGCAGAACCCGCGCCGGAATTCTTTTAGAAAATCTTCGCCGCTTCCATATACAGAGAGCTCCACGGTCTCCCGCATTGCTGAAAAATATTCCCTGATCAGATGGGTCAGATTATCCTGATCTGATTTCAAATCTTCAACGATGGCGATATGCACGAGAAAGCCCCCTTTTCGCTGCGGATCGATTTCTTTTGCCTGTAATTTTCCCTGCCTTAGTGTAGCACAGTAAGCGGGTTTTTTACAAGCAGAAAATTGAGTGTCACACGATTAAAATCGGTATTTATGATCGATTTGCTGCGCAAACCGGAATCCCCTTCGTGACTGCGCGAAAAAGAGGCTTTTCCAGAAAAATCATAGTAACTGTTCAGTGCCTTCACAGTTACGAGGGAAAAGTCCATTTAGAATCGCTTCGCGATGGGGCTTTTCCCCACATAATATACGTTTTCATACGTACTTCGCAGCAAGTGCGAAGTACTGTCCTGAATAGTTACAAATCATACAGTAATGAAAAATGGAATTCAGGTATTTTTTTACTTCAGTGTACCCGCGCCGCTGACAATAAAGCCGATGTCCGAGAGCGTTCCTCCTGCGGCGATGGTCTGGTTGTAATCCTTCGGCGTGATGGTGAGTGTAGTTCCGTCCAGGGCATATTCGCCGTTCCAGCTATCCGACAGGGTAATGCTCCCGGTGAAGGTGAGCTCGATAATCCAGCCGATCAGTTCTGCGTCTGACGTATTTTCCAGAGTCACGGAATACTGGTAGAAGGGGACGCCGTCGCTTTCCCACTGGTTGACTACTGCAGCGGTGCAGGCAAGGCTGTCCGGGGCGCTGACGACGGATCCGGCGGAGCTGCTGTCGGAGCTGCCGCCGTTCCCTGAGGCATCCACAGCCGCATTTTCCGAAGTAGCCGCAGTGGTATTGCTGCCGTCTGCTGCGCTGCCCGTGGTGTCTGCAGAAACGTCGCTGCCGCCTGCTGCATTTGCTGCCGTACTGCCTGCGCTGTCTGCGGAAGAGCTGTCAGAATCTATGCTGCCCGTTGAGTCACTGCCGGAGTCTGTGCTGTCCGAAGCCGTATTGTCAGAGCTGGCGTTTTCGTCTGCATTTCCGATCAGCTTTTCATATAGCCATTTTCCGGAATCGGTGAGGTCGTCCGTGGTGAAACCGCTGGTCTTTGTGCAGGTGCTTTTGATGATCGCTGAGCTTTCATCCCGGTTGGAAAAGCTCCACATGGCGCAGCTGATCTGGCGGTCATCGAGCAGCTCCATCCACTGGTTGGCCTGGCCGATGTCGAGTGTGCCGTTCCCGCTGGCATCGCTGATGCCATATTCGGAGACAAAAATCGGAAGCCCGGCATCCATGGCCGCGACAAGCGTACTGCGCAGATAATCGGTGTGCGTGGCAGCATAATAATGCAGCGTGTACATCAGGTTGTCATAGCCGGTGATGGGATCGGCGGCGGCCTGATCCACATATTGGGACCAGTTCGGCGTGCCGACGAGAATCACGGCATCGGGATCATTGGCACGGATAATCGGCAGGATTTCTGCCGCATAGGCTTTGATGTCCGCCCAGGTCACATTGCCATTTGGCTCATTGCAGATTTCATACAGAATATTATTATGGTCTGCGAACTCTGCAGACATTTCCTCGAAAAAGGCTTTTGCTTCTTCCAGGTAGGTATTCGGGTTGCCGTCGGAGAGAATGTGCCAGTCGATGATGACATACATATCAAGCTCCGTGGCATATTCGACGCCGTTTCGGATCAGCGTTTTCAGATTTTCCTGGTCGCCGTCCGTGCAGTAGCCTCCGGACTCGGCCGTGTACATTGCCAGGCGGATCAGACTGACGTTCCACTCATTTTTCAGCTGCGCAAAGCAGTCGTAATTAATATATTCGGGGTACCAGGCCAGTCCCAGCGTGCTGACGCCCTTCAGCTGGACGGCATTTCCGTTTTCATCAGAAAGCTGGGTGCCGATCACCTGCAGTGCACCGCAGGCGGATGGAGCCGGGATTGTGGAGATTTCATCTGCAGCTGCACTGGCTTCAGCCGTGCCGCCGCTTTCCGTGTCTGGAGTTTCGGATGCTTTTGCAAAAATGGATGTCCAAAGTCCGGCAGATAAGACCAGCCCCAGCGTCAGCATGACCAGGAGCGGCAAAGATGAGATGGTGTGTGACATAGTGCTTCCTCGCTTTCTTTTTTGGGTTTGTGCAGTCAGCCAGGGCGCTGCATTTTCTGCCTTATTTTAACAAGGATAGAGGAAGTTGTCACGTATTATTTATCCAGTGACCGATTTTCGTTACACGTTACATACGCGTTACGCACCCTACAGCGGGATGCACAGAGCACGAGAAACGCATATTTTCCATTCGGAATACATAGACAAATCTTTGCACTTTATGCTACAATCAATGATAAAATGAAAGCCGCGCAACTGAAAATCGCTGCGCGATTGCATATCCCGCACAAAGTGCGGGATGCCACCCGGCGAGGGGACTATGGAAGCAAAATCCGTGTAGAAGGGGGGAAACTAGTCATGAGCAGGGTTTTTAATGTAAATGGAACCTGCCGGCCTCAGAAGCATTATATGGTAGATTTGACTTCCAGATTGCAGGAAATCAAAAAAATGGTGGATGATGGGGAATATTTTGTGATGAATCGGGCGCGGCAGTTCGGAAAAACGACAACGCTGAATGCGCTGGCGGATTATCTGCAAAAGGATTATGTGGTGGTGAGTCTGGATTTTCAGACAGTGGGGACCCTCTCGTTTCAGAATGAACAGACCTTTGTGGCTGCCTTTGCGGAGGAGCTTCTGGACAATGTCGAGGATTTTCCGGATGGAATTGAGGCGCAGCTGCAGACATTTGCAGATGGAAGTGCTCAGATCAGTTCTTTTGGCGCGCTTTTCAGGGCTATTAGAGCCTGGTGTGGGAAATCGGACAAGGGTGTTGTTTTGATGATTGATGAAGTGGATTCTGCATCGAATAATCAGGTGTTTCTGGATTTCCTCGCACAACTGAGAGCATATTATTTAAAAGGCCCGAAGGTTCCGGCTTTTTGGTCTGTGATTCTGGCTGGTGTTTATGATATTAAAAATCTGAAACAAAAGCTTCATCCAGGGGAAGAATCAAAATATAATTCACCCTGGAACATAGCTGCTGATTTTGTGGTTGATATGAGCTTTTCCGCAAAAGATATCTCTTCGATGCTTCTACAGTATGAGATGGACTGGGATACTGGCATGGAGGTGGACAATATCAGCCAGCTTCTGTATGATTATACGTCAGGTTATCCTTTCCTGGTATCCAGACTGTGCCAGATTATGGCGCAGAATGTGACGGAAGCCAGTCCTAAAGAGGAACGGGCGAAGGCATGGAATGCAGAAGCCTTTCAGGGGGCAGTACGTGAGATTTTAAAAAAGACCAATACTCTTTTTGACGACATGGTGAAAAAGCTTGCAGATTATCCGAAGCTGAAGGAGATGATTTACAGCATCCTGTTTCAAGGCAGCCGCTATGCCTATGAGCCGGATAATGAGCTCATTCGAATTGGAGAAATGTTCGGTTTTCTGAAAGAAAGGGACGGAAAGGTATGTGTTTCCAACCGTATATTTGAAATGAAGCTGTATAATCTGTTTCTTTCAGAAGAAGAGACAGATGTGAAAATGTTTACGGCTGCTGATACAGAAAAAAACCAGTTTATCCGTGGCGGACATCTTCAGATGGAACTGGTTTTGCAAAAATTTTGCGAGTATTTTGAAGATATCTACGCGGATGCGGATGATCGGTTTGTGGAGGATAATGGGAGACGGATTTTCCTGATCTTTCTGAAGCCGATTATTAATGGGAGCGGAAATTATTATATTGAAGCCAGAACCAGAAATATGAAACGGACAGATGTCATTATTGATTATAAAGGCGTGCAAAATGTTGTAGAGATGAAAATCTGGCATGGACAGGAATATAACCGGCGTGGAGAAGATCAGCTGCTGGAGTACATGGAATATTATCACCTGGATAAAGGATATCTGCTTAGTTTTTGTTTCAATAAGAAGAAACAGACTGGCGTGAAACAGCTGCAGCTGGGAGACAAGGTGCTGGTGGAGGCTGTGGTGTAATGTTTTTCACTGTAAATGAGAATAGTTGATTAATAAATGCAAAAAATGGAGGGATAAACACATGAAGGTTCTGATGTTAAATGGAAGTCCGCACAAAAACGGCAACACGGCGATTGCCCTGCAGGAAATGGAAAAGGTTTTTCAGGAAGAGGGCGTTGAAACAGAAATCGTCCAGGCGGGTAATCAGGCGATCCGCGGCTGCATTGCCTGCGGCGCCTGCCGCGAGAAGGGGAAATGCGTGTTTGATGATCTGGTAAATGAGGTCGCACCGAAGTTTGAGGCCTGCGACGGACTTGTCGTGGCCAGCCCGGTTTATTATGCATCAGCAAATGGGACGCTTGTTTCTCTGTTAGATCGTCTGTTTTACAGCACAGGGTTTGATAAACGCATGAAGGTCGGTGCGAGTGTAGCAGTAGCCCGAAGGGGCGGCACCAGCGCGACATTCGACGAGCTGAACAAATATTTTACCATCAGTGGAATGCCGGTTGCTTCCAGCCAGTATTGGAACAGCGTCCACGGCAGACTCCCGGGAGAGGCTGTGCAGGATGAGGAGGGGCTGCAGACCATGCGCACGCTGGCGCGAAATATGACATTCCTGATGAAGAGCATTGCGCTTGGCAGGGAAACTTATGGACTGCCGGAGAAGGAGATACCGAAGTCTACGCATTTTATACGGTGAGAATGCAGCATTTTACACCGGCGCGTGGGGCGTGGGGATTCGGATGGCCTCCTGCCTGGGTATGTAAAATAGCAACATTCGAATATGCTTAAAACATGAGGTCGAATCAAGAAACATTCAGGAATTTTCCTGGATGTTTTTTCTTCCTGGAAAAGATGCGGTTCTCCAATGAGGAGGACTGTTTTTTTGCATTTACGCAGATTTTACATTTCCTTTACACTCACCCGATATTGCACTTTATATAGATACGTTAAAATAATAACACGAGCGCTTCGAAAAGAATGAATGCCGAAGCGCAGCAAAAGGGTAAAGTACGAAGGAGAATTCGAAAAGATGAACGATACACTGGAAATTATATTTGGACTATTTGGCGGTCTTGCCATTTTTATCTATGGCATGAACCTAATGAGTGAGTGTCTGCAGAAAGCAGCCGGAGAGCGGATGAAGCAGATCCTGGGTCTGCTGACGAGAAACCGCCTGATGGGCGTGCTGGCAGGCGCACTGGTGACAGCGGTGCTGCAGAGCAGCAGCGCCACGACGGTCATGGCGATCGGATTTGTCAGCGCGGGGCTGATGACTCTGCCGCAGGCGATCTCAATTATTTTCGGCGCAAATATCGGTACGACGATCACTGCGCAGATCATTGCTTTTAAGATTACTGATTATATTTACGTCTTTATTTTCGGCGGATTTATTGTCTCATTTGTATGCAAACGGGAACGGGTGAAAAACATCGCGATGACGGTATTTGCGTTTGGACTGCTGTTTCTGGGAATTGAGACCATGGGAAGCGTGATGAAGCCGCTGGCATCCAGCCCGGTATTTACGGATATGATCGGGAAGGTGGCGGACATTCCGGTGCTCGGCGTGCTGGTGGGTACGCTGATGACGCTGGTGGTGCAGAGCAGCAGTGCCACGATTGCAGTACTTCAGAATTTTGCCTCACAGGCGGGCGCGGACGGCGTGACCAGTATCCTTGGACTTACGGGTGCGATTCCGATCCTGCTCGGCGACAACATCGGAACAACGATCACCGCGCTTCTGGCCTCCATCGGACAGTCAAAAGACGCGAGAAGAACTGCAGTTGCACATTCTCTGTTTAATATTTCTGGAGCTGTGCTGTTCATCTGGTTTGTGAAGCCTTATGCGGCATTGATTCAGTACATTTCTCCGAGCGGACCGGAGATTGAGGTGATTTCACGGCAGATCGCGAACGCGCATACGATTTTTAACATCACGATGACCGTGCTCTGGATTCCGCTGCTGGGACTGATGGTGAAGCTGGTTATGAAAATCATCCCGGACGGGAAGCGCAAGGAAGCGGATCCGGCAAAGACCATTTATCTGGACAAAAATGTCCTTTCGCAGCCGGCAGCCGCGCTGAAGCTGGTAGCTAAGGAGACTCTGCACTGCGGCGATGTAGTGCGGATGATGCTGCAGGATGTGCATGGTACGGTAAAAAGCGGAGATCCCCAGATGCTGACAAAGGTGCGGGAATACGGCCACGCTGTGGAATCTTTGCAGGGAGAAATCAATGAGTATCTGGCGGATCTTTTCTCATCGGGCGCCCTGACAGAGCAGCAGGCTACGCAGACCGCCAAGCTGATGTATGTACTCAGCGATGTGGAGCGCATGGGCAGCCTCTCGGTGGAGATGGCGGACATCATACAGGAAAAAATTGAAAAAAATTACCAGTATTCCGGGGAGGCCATGAAGGACCTGAACGACAGTCTGAAACAGATTGAAATCATGTATACGAACGCGCTCACTGCCCTCATGGGAAATGATGACACCGCTCTGAAGAAAATGATCCGGCACAAGGGCGAGGTGCTGGACCTGGATATCAAAATGCGGAAATCTCATATGCAGCGTGTGACCGAGGGCAAGTGCAAAAGAAGCCTTTCTGCGCCGTTCATGCGTATCCTGCACTGCATTGACCGCATGGGCAACAGCTGTGTAAATCTTGCGGAGGTCGCCATGAACCAGCTGAATTTCGGGTATTTTATAGCGGAAGAGACGAAATAAGCAAAGGGAATACCGCTTTGAGTCAGACATTTGCGGACAGACTTTTGTCAGCAGAAAAAAGGATCAGGAGCGATGACAGCAGAAGAAAACTCCCCCTATCCGATTGTACAAGGCCGGGCAAGAAATTTTGCAGCCGCGTCTGCCGGAAAACTGGTTGAGGGAAAAGCATGATTGTGATATGATTTTATGCGATGCTGAAAACACGACTTTAAAACCAGAATGACCACTTTTAAGTGAACGACAGACGAAAAGAGGCTTATCGCTGTGAATGAAATTTCAAATAAAAACTGTCCGCAAAAAGATTATGAGAAGAATATAGAGACAGGGCACATTCGTCAGAAGAAAATCGCCCTGATCAATGATTTCACCGGCTTTGGCCGGTGCTCGCTGACGGTATCGCTTCCTATTATCTCTGCAATGAAAATTCAGTGCTGTCCTGTGCCGACTTCGATTTTGTCCAATCACACGGCTTATGAGAGCTGGTTTTTTGAAGATTTTACGGATCGGATGCAGCCTTATATTGATGAGTGGAAAAAGCTTCATCTTTCTTTTGACGGGATCAGTACTGGTTTTCTGGGCTCAGAAGAGCAGATCCAGATTGTATTGCGTTTTCTGAATGATTTTAAGGAAAAAGACACCGTGGTTATTGTGGACCCGGTAATGGGGGACGACGGCAGACCTTACGCGACCTACACGGAGGAGATGTGCCGCGAAATGAAAAAACTCGCCGCCCATGCGGATATCCTGACCCCCAATCTGACAGAAGCCTGTATCCTGACCGGTCAGACCTGGCACGATGGCGGGTGGCGAATCCGGGAAGTGCGGGCGCTTGCGGAGACTCTTTCTGAAATGGGACCTGGCCGGGTCGTGATCACCGGCATCCCGCAGGGAGAGTATACCGCAAATTTCTGTTATGAGAGAGGGACAGATCCTAAATTTGCGCGCACACACAGGGTCGGCACGCAGCGCTGCGGCACCGGGGATGTGTTTGCCGCCATGATAGCGGCCGACGCGGTAAATGGGGTACCATTTTATGATTCCGTGCGCAAAGCTTCCCGCTTTGTCAGACTTTGTATTGAAAAATCCATGGAAATGAATCTGCCGCCGACGGACGGGGTATGTTTTGAGGAATTAATGGGGCTGCTGTGCAAATAGGCAGAGGTCTGATCTCTGCTAAAACATGGTAAATAAGGATAATCATTCGGTAAAAAGTAAAGAATACGGGAAAGAATCTAAAAAAATACGTTGACAAAAACATCGAAACATATTACAATAGCCCTGTCATCAAGATTTAACAATTATGTAATAATTTTTAATAAAAATGTAGTAAGGGGACGGGGAGGAATTCAGATGAGGAAAAAAACAGTTTGGCTGGCTCTGGGGCTCGTAACTGTGATGTGTGCCACATCGCTGGCGGGTGCCATGACACTGACAGATGTACATACAGCGGAAGCATCTGCCAATGAGGAGGCGGAGGTCGCTGTCGAGACAGAAGTTATTGAGGCGACAGAAGCTGACGCAACAGAGCCTGCTGAGACAGAAACAGGTTCCGCCGATGAGGAAGCAGCCGATCAGGAGACGGAAACGGAGACAGAATCTGAGACGGAGATTGAGACAGAGACGGAAACCGAAACTGAAACAGAGACCGAGTATGAGCCTGAGCTTGTCGCGGTAGCCTATGAGCAGGAGAATGCCTGGGAAAATGTGGCTATTACGAACAGTGAGAAGGTTGAGACCGGCGTAATCATTCGCTACGCGGCTGACACCGAGAGTGAGGCCCTTGGCTATTTGTACAGAGGCACAGCTGTCTGGGTGATTGAGAAAGGGGATGTCTGGACTGAGTTTTATTCCAATGGGATAACGGGATATGTGATGACCGACTACCTTCTGTTTGGGGATGATGTGGCAGAAATCGCTGAGGTGTATGGCGCGGAAGGTGTGCGCGCGGACTGGGACGGCGTGAATATTTATACCGATATGGAAGGCTCCACGGTAAAAGATACTATGGACGCGGAGGAAGTTTATCAGGTAGTCAATGATTATGGACACTGGATTGAGATTCAGTACGATGAAGATTCGACGGCTTATGTATCCAGCGAAGATGTGACAAGTGTTATGTTGTTTGAGTCAGCTACGCCGAAGGATCAGGAGCGTGTAGAGCTTGTAAAGCTTTATGATATAATCTGGCCGGAGGAAACGGTTGTCACCGAGGAGACTTATACGGAACAGACCGAGACAGTCCAGACAGAATCCGCGACAGCTGCCGATTATTCAGCGGATTCTTCTTCAACAGGATCTTCCTCAACAAGTTCGTCTACGTCGAGCTCTTACACAACGGATTCGTCTTCATCGGGTTCCTCTTCGACATCGGAGACAACGGCTCAGACAGAAACGGCAGCGCAGACAGAAACGGCAGCGCAGACAGAAACGGCAGCGC
>JAJBVE010000113.1 GCA_020859995.1 Clostridiales bacterium | reverse complement strand
AACTATATATACTTGTTCTTCCCATAGAAAAACCCCCTTAGTGTAGTCTTGAAATTTTTTTGTTATTTCAAGTGTCTACTCTAAGGGGATTATATCATACGCGGGTCTTTTCTCCAGCAGCTTCGCCCTCGCCCGGTCCGCCGGTAGCACTCCCCTCGGGTTCCGCTCCGCTTTCTATGAGTAACTGTAAACTGCCGACTGGGAAACTGTGCGCCGGGCGATAGCCCGGCGCTATAAGGAAAGAGGTGAAACACCGATGAATGAGGACGAGGAAGTTATTCCCGAAGAGGACTTACCGCCGTTTGAGCTGCCGGCAAATTCAAAGCGCACGACCTTTATCTTGAAAGAGAAAATTGCCGATATGATTAAATACGGCAAGCCTGTCGTCGCTCAATTTCCGAGGCGAGAACGCCAGACGGCGAACGAGATACGCCAGTCAATGCTGACCATGTACCGGCTTGCAATCATTATCGAGAAGAAATACTATAAGAAAACGACCGTACAGGAGCTGGACGTAGAGCTTGACGTACTACGGCACTTTGTCCGCTTGGCTCAGGATAAGGACTACTACGGCCCTAACGTTGCGCCGCCTCTTTCCTTTAAGAAGTACACAGTCTGGAGCGCAAAACTCGATGAAATCGGCCGAATAATCGGAGGCTATATGAAAACGGTTAAATAGGCTATAAATTTTTATTGTACGGGGCACGGCTGTTCGCGCTTCCCTAAACGTGGTGGTAACTGGAACAATGGCACGAACGCGGGTGTTTTCAACAGCAACTTCAACAACGCCCGGTCCAACAGTAACACTAACATCGGGTTCCGCTCCGCTCAGCCGTTACGCCGGCCTGTTAGGGGCGCCCTTAAGGGGGAGTCCCCGAGGCGTAATGACCTAAGGAGCTTGCGTCCCTTCCGAAAGGAAAAAGATTGAATCGCCGCGAAGACGGAAACGCCACGCGCGGCAAATTTTGATTATTGACGAGGCGACCTATGGAAGATAGACCTCAGGGAATAAATGTAATTGACGACGCGTATGAGCGCATGTGTGATTTTGAAGAATTATACCGCTGCTACCTCGACGCACGCCGTCAAAAACGCTACCGAGACGATATTATGGAATTCACCGACCGATTAGAGCCGAATCTCTTTGAGATAAAACGTGAGCTTGAATCGCAGACCTATGAGGTCGGTGAGTACCATACGTTTTTCATCCATGACCCTAAAACGCGGCTGATTATGTCGTTAAAATTCAAAGACCGTATCGTGCAGTGGGCTGTATATCACGAGCTCATGCCGAGATACGACAAGATTTTTATTGACGACTCCTACGCCTGCAGAAAGGGAAAAGGCATTCATGCGGCGATTGACCGCTTGCAATACTGGCTGAGGAAGGTATCGAGGCAAGACGGCGACTGGTATTTCATGAAGCTCGATATATCGAAATACTTCTATCGGATAGACCACGCCGTGCTTCTTGATATTCTGAGGCAGCGCATTGCCGACGAGCGGCTTATGTGGCTGCTCGGGCAGATAATCGACAACAGGAATATGCGCTTCGGACTTCCACCGGGCAAGAGTCCAGACGACTGTACCGAAGAAGAGCGGTTGTCAGACAGAGGAATGCCTATCGGCAACTTAACGAGTCAGCTCTTTGCAAATATTTACCTCAACGAGCTGGACCAATACTGTAAACACGTTCTAAAGATTAAAATGTATATCCGATATGTTGACGATATAGTTATCGTCGGCAAGAAAGAACAACTCGCGCTCTTGAAGGACAGCATAGGCCTGTTCCTGCGGGAGCGTTTACATTTGGACCTGAACGAACGCAAAACAGTTATTCGTCCTGTCTCATCAGGTATTGATTTTGTCGGGTACCGTGTCTGGGCTACGCATAGGAAGCTCAAAAAGCAAACGGCCCGGCGCTGTATCAGGAGGACGAAGCTCCTCTGTAAAGGACTGGCTGAAAACAAGTATTCGTATAAGGAATATCAGCGCGTTATGGCGTCTTACAAGGGCTTGCTGCAGCACTGCGACAGCTACGGATTAGGACGCAAGCTGGAAAGCATTGAGGCTGAATACCTTTGCGGGAAAGGAGTAAACGACGATGGACACACCAATCACAAGGGCGGAGCATGAAGAGTTCCGCCGAACGGTCAACGCCGAATTTGCGCGTATGACTGCCGAGGACAACCGTATCAACAAGAGGCTGACGACCCTCGAAAGTAACAACCGACAGATTCAGGAGCTGACGGTATCGGTGCAGAAGCTCACCGATAATATCGAGCACATGCGGCAGCTTCAAGAGGACGAGGGCAAGCGGCTCAATGCTATCGAAGGCAGGGACGGCGAAATGTGGCGTAAGGTTTTAAGCTATACGATTACCGCAATTATCAGTATTGTACTCGGCTTTATTTTTGCGCAAATCGGATTTTAGGAGGCGAGGACTATGGGAAAGAAACCAGAAAGCGGCGACGATACGCCGCAGAAAAAATCTGAAAAATCAGGACTCGGTACGATGGATATTATCCTGATTATCGTAGGCGCCTCGCTCTTTTGCTTTACTGTCTGTATGATTTACCTCTTCACGGTCTACGGCTCTATCCCTGATACCCTCTGCTCCTGCGTGTTCGCTGCGCTCGGCGGCGAGTGCGGAATTATGGGCTGGATTAAGACGACCAAGGATAAACGCCGTGACCGTGAATGGCAAAAAGCGGACGAGGCGGAGGCGCGTCAAAACGCTAAAGCCGACAGCCCGGGCGGCGATAACCGCGACCCGAGCGAGATGTAATAAAGGAGGCTGATATTATGGCTTTAACAGGAAGTACAACCGAACAGAAAATATGGAATTACCTATACGGGAAGCTCGGCAACGCTTACGGCGCCGCAGGACTCATGGGAAACCTTTACGCCGAATCGGCGTTAGAGCCTACCAACCTGCAGAACAGCTATGAAAGCAAGTTGGGCTTCACTGATGACACGTACACACAGGCCGTGGACAACGGCGAGTATACCAATTTTGCGTCCGACAGCGCAGGTTACGGCTTAGCGCAATGGACGTATTCCACCCGTAAAGCCGGGCTTCTCAGCTTTGCGCAGAGCGAGGGCAAAAGTATCGGTGACTTGGAAATGCAGCTTGATTACTTAATGAAGGAAATGCAGAACAGCTACTCCTCTGTTCTCTCTACGCTGAAAAGCGCGACCACTATTTTGGAGGCGTCGAATGCCGTCCTTACGAAATTCGAGCGCCCCGCAGACCAATCAACCACCGTCCAGAACAAGCGCGCAGGTTATGGACAAACGTACTATGACAAGTACGCGACTACAACGAAAGGAGCTGACTCAAGTATGAGCAATAGCAGCTTGGTAACCTATACCAACATCACGAAAACGCAAAAGACCAGTCCGAGGACGCATACCATTGACACTATCACTATTCACTGCGTGGTAGGCCAGTGGACTGCAAAGCAGATTTGCGACTACTTTGCCAATACCGACCGAAACGCCTCTTGCAACTACGGCGTAGGCAAAGACGGCTCAATCGGCCTTTGCGTAGATGAGGCAGACCGCAGCTGGTGCAGCAGCAATGCGGCGAACGACCACCGCGCAATTACGATTGAGACCGCGAGCGATACTTCAAGCCCTTATGCCGTTACGACCGCCGCATATAACGCCTTGATTAAGCTCGTGGCGGATATTTGCAAAAGGAACAATATCTCGAAGCTGGTATGGAGCACGGACAAAAATACCCGTGTCAACCACTTAAACGGCGCGAATATGACGGTCCACCGCGACTATGCGAGCAAGTCCTGCCCCGGCGATTACCTCTATAATAAAATGGGCGATATTGCCTCACAGGTCAACGCCTTGCTCGGCGCGTCTGACGATACATCTTCCTCTGATGAAACAACGACCTCAACCGCGACAAATACCTCTTACCCCGCTACCCCGTTCAAGGTGCAGGTGCTCGTCTCTGACCTTAATATCAGAAAAGGTGCAGGAACAAGCTACGCAAAAACCGGAAAATACACCGGCAAGGGCACGTTTACGATTACAGAGGTAAGTAGCGGCTGGGGCAAGTTGAAGTCCGGCGCGGGCTGGATTTACCTCGAGAACGCTTCTTATGTGAAGATTCTCGGTACAACTTCAAGCTCGACTACCGCAACCGTAACGCACACCGTCGTCAAGGGCGATACCCTATCGGCGATTGCCTCTAAGTACGGTACGACTGTCGCGAAAATCGTGGCGGCGAATAAGTCTAAGTACAGTAAGTTGACGGCGAATTATATTCTCGTCGGCTGGGTACTCACTATTCCGCAGTCATAATGGAACAAATTGCAAACGCCGTTTTAGCGGTACTGATTATAGCCGTCTATACTGTTTGGGTTGCCGCTCTTGTTCGCTGGGACGGAAAATGCCACTGCGATAAGAGCGACTGCGGGACATGCCCCTATAACGGGGCGTGCTCCCGCCAACAGGAGGACAAGTAAAGGAGAATATTATGCAGGAGTTTTTAACTACCCTTTTAACCGCCGTTATCACCGCGGCCATTCCGATTATCACAACCTTTGCGGTAAAACTGATTAAGAATGCGGCAGACAACGCCGAAGCGAACGCGGACAGCGTAACGGTCCAGACCTATATCGCTGAAATTTCCTCGGCTATAACCGCGGCGGTATCGGCGACAAGTCAGACTTATGTCGACGCCTTAAAGAGCTCAGGGTCATTTACCAAAGAGGCACAGGCTGAAGCGCTGCAGAAGTCTTTGACTGCGTGTATCGCGGCGCTGAGCCCTGCGGTCCAGAGCTTTATTGAGGACGTTTACGGAGATATTACCGAATACCTCACGACTAAGATTGAAGCTGAGGTACGCGCGCAGAAGCTCGCAATCGCTGTCACAACTGAATAAAAGCCTATCCTTCAAGCCCTCATGCGGAGAAATCCGTGTGAGGGCTTATTTTTTTACCCTCGGAGCCCTATTTACTATTATCAGTAAGAACTGCACGGAAGAGGTCTTACTATTTTCAGTAAAGTCTGAGCGCTTTGTCGGCATACAAATTCGAGAAAACACGACATAATTATATATGTCAAGCGGCAAGAGCTGCTGAGACAAATAAGATTTTGGAGGACAAAAATCATGAAAAATCATGTTTACGGTATCAAGAAGAACGGCAAGTTTGTCAAGGACTTCTCTGAGGGCAAAGAATTTACGACCCTTAGAAACTTCAATCAGGTTGAGAAGTACCTCACCAAAAAGGGCGCGGTTATTGCAGCTCAAGGGTATGGAAATAAAAACGGCGCGGGTTATACCGTCGTTGAGATTTATTAAGGAGGACAAAATCATGATGTACAGCGAATTCTTAGAGCTTTCCAAGCAGGATATAACTTACCAGCAGTATACAGAGGTTATTGAGCCTATGTATAACGCGGTAGAGCAAATGACAAAGCGGGACTTCATAAACTTTATGCTTCCGAGTATCAAAGCTCTTGCAAAGCAGAACGCCGCTACAAAAGTTGCCGCTCAGCCGACCGTGTTTATAAGCGACGGCGCTAAGACGCCAAATGGCTGCTACTACCTCGGCAAATACGGAAAGCTCGTTGATAAGGACGTGAGCATTTCCACAGGCAAGACTACCGTTAAGGTGCGTGAGCTGACTGCGGACGAAAAATATGAAGTCTCAAGAACATGGGACTTGTATTTGAACAGTACGGTTGATTATTACACCGACGACCCAAGCGTGAAAATCCGCTGGGTTAAATAAGAAGAAACACGCTGAGCTATCGGCGAGACGGGCAGAAAGGAAGAAACGCTTATGCGTGACGATATTTTGGTAGGCCTGATTTACCTATCTGTAATTATGGGGCTCGTGAGTCTTGCGGGACTGCTTGAGCTCCTCGCCGAAAAGATTCCTATTTTCGGTCGGTTTATTGATTGGTTTATGGACAAAACCCTGCTGTCAGACGACGGCGACTATTTCTATGATGAAGAAGAGGACGACCTTATGAACAGAATCGTAAAAATACTTATGGAGCGCGACGACCTAACCCGCGCTGAGGCCGAGGAGCTTGTAGAGGACACCCGTCAAATGATGAGCGACTGCGACTATGACCCTATAGAGTGCGAGGAAATCATGTACTCGGAGCTCGGCTTAGAGCTTGACTACATATTTGACCTCTTATATTGAGTTACTGTTATCGGTAAAAACCGCGCGGAACAGAGCTACTAAAATCAGTAAAAGTCTGAGCGCTTTGTCGGCATACAAAAGCCGAAAAACACGGCATAATTATATATGTCAAGCGGCAAGAGTCGCAAAGAATAAGGAGGATAAACCATGTTATTCAAGGATATTAACAAGAGATTCACCGAAATCGTTGCGGGCTATATGGCAGAGGGCTGGTACATCAACACCGCTACGCAGCGCGGCAGTCAGGGCGAAATCAGCAAAATCGATTTGACCGACGGTAAAGAGATTATCCGCGTCTTAATCGATACCTTTACCGACTATGAAGCGGGCGCTCGTTTCTACAATAACCTCGAAGGTATTCAAATTATTGTCGGCAAGCCCGAAGCGGACGACAGGCTCAGACCGAACAACCAAAACGACTGGGTAACCATTTGGAATAACGCTCTTAAGATTATCCACGAAGAAAGGTTTTATCAGGTAGGCCGTGAAAACCGTTGCGGCAGCAAATTCTACGGTACCCGCGAGGAAGCAATCAAAGCACAAATGCTTCAAAACGCCCGTTGGAATAACCGCCATGAGCGTTTCGGCTCTCAGAAAACAACCGCTATGTCTGAAGCTGCAAAGTCCATTGTTCTTTCCTTTGTAAAGAGACAGCCCCGCTGCAAGAGTGTTCGTCTTTCTGATATTGAGGAAGTCTACAGCACTTTGAGCAGAAACCACGACGGCACGCTCGTAAAGCATTACTTCGTTAAGGCTAAGGGCAACACCTACAAGCTTCACTGATAAGGAGGACAAGACCATGACAGAACATATTTTTACCGAGCTCGGCTACTTCACTGAAAGCGAGTGCGTAGCAATCAAGGACTGCCTGCAGGGCTACAGCTATATGTGCTTCAATGTTTCTTGGAGCCGTTACGCCGCGAATTATACGCTGATTGTACGTACTGAGTATGAGACTACAGAGGACGAGCTGCGGGACTTCTTCCTTCATTGCGCCCTCAGCAAGCTGCTCAAGTTAAGGCAGGAGGCGAGGTCATGAGGGTTTATGTCGTACAGGTAACGCCCGAGGCGCACCCGAGCAAGGTCAGTCAGGAAGGCTATTTGAGTATGCAATCGGCCAAGGCCTTTATTGAAAGCCGAAGACCGAGGCCTATGCTGATAGACCCGTACCTCTACCGCGATGAGAACAATACCGAGTACCTTATATGCGAGGTGTCGGTATGAGTCGCCGCAGATATGATAAGGGCGACGTCAAATGGCTCGCCCCTACAGCAAAATCCTATAAGGCCCGCGCTCTTGCGTGGAGTACCAAAGCAGCAAGCGACTTAATCGTCGCCTTGTTGCAGGAGTACGACACGATTCAGGAGGTCCATGACCATATTACCTATGACGTCGAGGCTCGGGCCGTGCTGCAGGCCTATATCGATAAGGGTTATGGAGACTACATAGCAAGAGACTTATTCAAATAAGGAGGCGATAAGATGAAATTCACGTTATCAGAGTGGAACGCAATCAAGCGCTATCTCGCTA
>JAJBVE010000043.1 GCA_020859995.1 Clostridiales bacterium | reverse complement strand
CTATTGAGCCTGTTTTTTTTGGCTCATTTTTTCATAAGCTACTTGACACTACCTTGATGATATATGGCGCATGCCGTTCTCCTCTAAGCCGGACACCCCTCTGCTAAACTGTCTTGTTTTTTTCCGTCCCTGTGTCCCCGGCAAAAGCATTTTGGATGCTCGTAGAATAACACAGCACCATTCCGTTTTATTGTAATTACGAATGAAAAATTGTAAATTTGTTGTGATTATTGTGCGCTTCGCATAGGATATCCCCTCGCCGGGCTATGCCCCTCGCCGGGTGGCATCCCACACTTCGTGCGGGATATTCCTTGCCCGGCTCTGTCTATAAAATATATGAAAATGGTTAGCAGGCCTGCTCCCTTGCTTTCTTATTCAGAGCATCCATGACCGCCTGGTACAATGGCTGCGAATCCGGTGCCATGGCCACCAGTTCTGAAATCGTCATGCCAAATGCATATTGGATCAGCGGATTGTCCAACATCCCGGGTTCCGCCTGTTCCAGGAGAGTCCGCCCCAGTTCCTCCGCTACCAGCTCCCCAAATGTAGAGTCCATGGTATAGCGGTCCTTTTCCAGACAGGTCTGTGTCTCGTATTCATAATGGTACGTGCCAGACCCTACGTATAATTCTTTTTCTTTTTCCGGAAGCCGCAGAACAGCTGTCGTATTCGCCGGGATCTGCACATCCACACAGATTCTCCCATCTTTACAGCTCCAAGCAGCCTGGATCGTCCCATAGACCGACTCATAGGTGGCGGAGCATTCTGTGATCCCTTTGGTCAGGAACGGCCGGATGAGAATTTCCTTGTAGCCCGGCTTAAGAGGACGGATTCCCGCCACCTTTTCGTACAGCCAGCTGCCAATGGAGCCGTATGCGTAATGGTTAAGAGAATTCATCCCCGACTCGTCAAAATTTCCATCCGGCAGGATCGAATTCCAGCGCTCCCAGATCGTGGTGGCTCCCTTTTTCACTGCGTAAAGCCATCCCGGAAAATCCTCCTTCATAAAAATCTCGTCCGCCAGGTCATGGAGTCCGTTTTCAGACAGACAATGGCACAAATACGGCGTGCCCACAAATCCGGTGGTCAGATGTCCATGATGCACATTAATATTGGTCTTTAACGTCTCCAATACCCGGCTCCGATGTTCCGGCCGGATCAGGTCAAAATACAGCATCAGTACGCACGCCGTCTGTGTCTCGCAGACCAGTCTGCCGGTGGCTGTCACGTATTCCTGATTGATCGCGTCCACAAGCTGGTCATACAGTCTTCCATATTGTTCCGCTTCTTCCTTTTTTCCCAGAGCCGCCGCGGCATCCCGGACGATTCGCAAGGAATTGGCATAGCAGGCGTTTGCCACCAGGTACTTGTCCGTCCCGCCTGTCCGGTCGATGCTCCCGGATTCGATATCCAGCGCCAGCCAGTCCCCATACTGGAACCCTGTCTGCCACAACACCGGCTCCGCTTTCTCAACGGAAGGCCTGCCGGAAGCGTCTGCGACTTCCTGTGTATCACGCGCTGCCTCCAACACCTTCCCGCGAATGTAATCCACCCATGCTTTCATCATTGGGAATTGCTCTGAAAGCATCTCCTGGTCGCCATAGGCCTGATAGAGCTTCCAGGGAATGATCACCGCCGCGTCACTCCAGGCCGCCGCCCCGTCCTGCGAGCCTAAGATATTTGGCACCACATGCGGCACGCCCCACTCGGCCGTCGTCTCCGCTGCCATATCCCGGAGCCATTTACGGAAAAAGAGCGCGGTATTAAAATTATAAGAGGCCGTCCCGGAAAACACCTGCGCGTCTCCTGTCCATCCGAGGCGCTCATCCCTCTGCGGGCAGTCGGTGGGAATATCAAAGAAATTGCTCCGCTGTCCCCACTGAATATTGCTCTGCAGCTGGTTGACCAGACTGTTATCCGAGTGAAAATTGCCCGTCTCGGGCATATCCGTATGCATGGCACAGGCGGTAAAAAGATCTCCCGATACTTCTTTTCCGGCGCCCTCCACGCAGATATAACGAAAGCCATGGAAGGTAAAATGCGGCATTACTGTCATTCCAGCCTGTTCGCTCCCATAAATATATGTATCCGTGCATTTTGCTGTCCGCAGGTTCTCCGTATAGAAATTGCCGTCCTTATCCAGCGTTTCCGCATGGCGGATCACCAGACGGCCGCAGTCGCCGACCAGCTCCGGCAGACAAATTTCCACCAGTCCCGCCATATTCTGGCCGAAATCAAAAACCACCTCTCCTTTTGGCGTAATGATTTTTTCCCTCACCGGAAAACGCTTCGTAATACGCACCGGTTCAGATTCCTGAGACACTATTTTCGGAATGCTGTCTGGGCTGCGTTTCGTGGCGACAGCCGTCGTCCCGACCATTTCCATCGTCCCAGCTACGTCCATTGCCCCAGCTACGTCCTCAGATAAGCCAGCATGTACACAGGCAGTTTCTTCAAGTCTCACGCTCTCACTATCGTCAAAGATTTCTGAATAAGCTTCCGCCGTTTCCATATTAAAATAATCAAAGAGCACAGCCTGCCCGATTGTCTGTCTCTTCACGGTAAAATCCTGCGTTTCCCCATGATAGATTTCAGAATATCTTATCACGCCGGTCTCTGTCATCCAGTCCGGGTCCGTGCCGATGAAAGCTTCCTCTCCATTCCTATACACAATATGCAGCATCGCCAGCAGCGCAGTCCGGTCCCCATAATTGTCGGGCTTTGCATTAAAGCCAAGCTCTCCTTTATACCAGCCATTGCCAACGGTGATGGCAATCTCATTAACTGCCCCGCCATCTGTCTCATCAATGAGCAGATCTGTAATACCATATGTCTGGTAAGCGATTCGATTCGGATAGGATGTCCAGCCCGGAGCCATGAATACATCTCCTACCCTTTTTCCATTTACGCAAGCCTCATAGACACCGCAGGCAGTCGTATACAGTCTTGCCTTCTTTACCTTCCGTCCTTTCCTGTCCAGAGCAAATTTCCGGACAAATACCGGGCAGGCCGTCTCCTCTTCCGGAAGCGTATGCGTAATCCACTTTGCCTTCCAGTTTTCATTTCCATATACATTGGTCATCAGCCCCGTCTCAAAGCTGGCCGCTGCCTGACCCAATGCTCCATAATTATCCCATACATTTACCTGCACCTGATAAGAAGTCATTGGCTGCAGTACTTCTCCCTCATAGGGAATCAAAATAGAGCGGTCGCTCTCCACCATACCGCTGTCCCATTTCATTTTGCCGCAGCAGATCACCTGGATCTGGTAACACTTCTGAACCACGTCCTGCTTCCCGCTCTCCAGTTTCCAGGAAAAACGCGGTCTCTCGTCAAGCCCAATGGGATCCTTTCTGTAATTAATCAGCAAATCACGTATCATACTCTCACCCTTTCACCGTCCTGTTCTGATATTTTATATTGCGTTCCTGTCGAATCATTTCTGCACCCCTCTGTATTTTTCGGTATCCGTTCCTGCATTCCAGCGGCCAGAAATTATAAATAGGATAGAATAACCGCTGCTATTTGTATTGTAATTTCGATTTATTTATTGTAAAATCATTGGTATCAAAAATCTTTGCTTCAGATTACTGTCTCCGTCAGTCTCTATAACAATTCACATTGACAAGAGAATCTAAGCCTGCAGGGAAAAAAGCTTTGCAGAGAAAAAATGAAAATTTGCAAAAACAAATGTTGACAAGAAAAGAAAATGGGTGTAAGATAGTGATGCTTAAAACCGTAGCAATGAGTCACGAGACGCAAAAAAACGAACACCCCAGAGGCTGCTTCCTCTGGGGTGTTCTCGCTCGTTGCGGTGAGCTGCTCCTTTTAGGCTGTTGCTGTCCAACTACTTATCTCTACCCAGCCATTTAAAAGTGGCAAGGTATCCTCCCGCAAGCGGGTCCCTCCTTGCCACATGCAATGCAATTCTCGATCACGAAATATATGTAATTTCCTATTACACTTGCTCCTATAGAGATACAAACCGTAGCAATGAAATCTGCCACTTGACGTCACCTCCTTCCTGCTGCAGGAAGGAGTCGACAGCAACTATACTATAACATATACAATTATTACAATCAATATATTCAGAGCAATTTTTCGGATTTAATTTTACTTTATCTTGTCAGTTCAAATGAATTATTGTAATATTAATATTAATTTCAAAACGATCCACAGCGCGGGAATAAAAAGGAGAAAGCCATGGTCAAGAATATTCACGAATTTTGTCACCTGTTTTATAATTCAACATCCATCCCCATCGGATATTATATTGTTTCTTCCGGGCAGACCTGCTGCTTTCCGCCTATTTTAAGCGATACTTCTGTTTTCAGTGCCTCCTATCCTGAATTCATGCAGTTTTCGAGAAATCCGGACTATACTGTCTCACAATCCTTCAGCTATATCGGATATATTGATACAGCTCCTGCGGACTATCTGGTCTTTATCGGGCCGGTTTTCAGTGTCCCGAATTCTGATTTTACGCTCCGAAATTTTATGAAGGAATGGGCCATCAGTCTGGAATACCGGGAGGAAATCTCCCAATTTCTGTTAAATTCCCCCTCCATTTCCTTCGAACGTTTCCTTCAGATCCTTGCCTGGCTCTTTCTCTGCCTGAATGATAAGGAAATTAATATCAATGAACATTTTCACCAGGACAACGCCGATAAAATCCACGAATTATCCAGGCTGCATGCCCAGCAGGTATATGAAGCAAAGGAACGTGAAAACTATCATAATTCATGGCATTTCGAGCAGAAATTTATGCAGTATATTCGGGATGGGAATAAACAAAAATTAGATGAATTGCTTGTGAGCACCGCATCCTCTGTATCAGAAGGCACGCTCGCAGATAATGCACTTCGGCAAAGGAAAAATGTCTTTATCATCACACTTGCGCTTGTCATGAGAAGTGCTATCGCCGGAGGCATGGATATGGAACAGGCCTATCAGCTCGCAGATATCTATACACAGGATTGTGAGCGCTCACAGGATGTGACCTATGTATCGAATCTGACCTATACGATGACCATGGATTTTACGGAGAGAGTCTCCCAGACAAAGATTCCAAAGGGAATGTCGCAGGAGGTTTTTGACTGTATTCAGTTTATCCGAAACCACATCAATACTCCCATTCAGGTCAATGATGTGGCGGAGTCTATTGGAAAAAGCCGTTCTTACGTTTCCGGCAAATTTAAAAGTGAGCTGGGATTTGATATCAGCAGCTTTATTATGAGATGTAAGCTGGAGGAAGCCAGAAGCCTTCTGGCCTCCTCCGACAAAAGCCTGAGTGAGATCAGCACCTACCTGTGCTTCTCCAGCCAGTCTTATTTTCAGAATGTGTTTAAGAAAAAGTACGGCGAGACGCCGAAGCAGTACCGCGACCGGATGCGGCAGATGCGGTGAGCAAAAACGCCCCTTGTACATATGAATATTTTCATCTGCACACAGCAAATGCACCGCTTAAAAGCCTCTTCTTTGTCCCATCCGGCAGCAGCAGCTCCGCTTCTGTATTTGCCGGAATACAGCCGCTGATTTTGATTCCGGTTTCCGTCTTTTCCCATCTTACACAGATTTCACCGTGAGCGCTGTGGTAGCTTCCTTCTGCCCAGGTAAACGGACAGGAATACTCCGGATGGATGCGAATCTTATCGTATCCGATGCCGGCGTTCTGAATTCCCAGAACCCGGCGGTAAAGGAAGTCGCCTACGCAGCCAAAGGCATAATGGTTGAAGGAGCAATTATGTTGTTCCCCATCCTCCCGGATCGCGTCCCAGTTCTCCCACAAGGTAGTCGCTCCGTGATCGATCTCATACAGCCAGGACGGAGCCTTTCTCTGCATCAGCACCTTCCAGGCGGTCTCCTGATATCCGTAATCGCATAAGACATCAAGCAGATGCGGAGTGGACATAAATCCAGTGTCCAGGCAGTATCCGTTTTCTGCAATCAATTCACTCAGACGCGCCGCCAGCAGCGGCTCTTTCTCCTTCGGTACCATATGGTATTTTAATGCCAGGATATAATTACCCTGCATTTCCTGCCCCAGACGGCCATTTTCGGAAACATATTCTTCTGAAAAGGCCTCCCTCACCCGATTTGCGTAAGCACGATACTCTCTGGCGGTCTCCTCTTGACCAAGCAATTCGGAAACGGAAGCGTACAGATCCGCATCCCCGGCCAGAATCCCCGTATCCGCATAGTACATTGTGCGGATCGCGGAGCCAGAGCCGTCCGTAAATCCATTTTCGTCTACCACGCTCGGAATGATCCAGTCCCCAAAATGGAAGCCTGTATTGATCAGATAATGCTGGTTGTCCTTCTGCCGCTCTGAGAGTTTTTCATAATCCGGAAAAGGCATCCCCAGAGTATTGAAAGCGTCTGGCATCTCCCATGCCGCAGCCTGCATGGCTTTCATCCATTTTCCCATTGCCTCGTAATTATCTGCGAGAACCTTCGTATCCCCGTATAACTCGTACAGCTGCCACGGCAGTGTCAGAATGACGTCTCCCCATCCAAGGGAACCGCAGCCTGACTGGGAGACATAGCTCCGGTTCTGCGGAACCGTGTTGAGAATATGACCGTCCTCCCTCTGCTCGGCACGGATGCTTTTCAGCCAGTCCTCATAGAATGCCGTCATATTCTGGTTGTAAAGTGCCGTCGCGCCGTACACCACCACATCTCCCGTCCAGCCAGCCTTCTCTCTCGTCGGGCAATCCGTAGGAATTGTCACATTATTAGAAAGCTGGCTCCAGTAAATATTCTGCTGCAGCCGGGTAATATCCGGATCGGAGCAGCGGAAGCTTCCGGTCAGCGCATTCTCCGTGCTGACAGCCAACGCCGTAAATTGTTCCTTCGTCCAGTCCCTTCCTCCGGTCACACGGACATAGCGGAATCCATGATAGGTGAAGTGTGGCTCAAATAGTTCTCCGGCGGTTGCGTTCGCAGCTTTCTCAGGAATCCCCCGGCAAATATAGGTATCCATCTGCTTTGCGGAAGTATGTGCCTGCGAATAAAAGAAGTTTCCATCTTTATCCAGCTCCTCGCCGTGTTCAAAGACAATTCTCTCGCCAGGCGTACCCTTGATCTCTGTGACACGCAGAACACCAGCCATATTCTGCCCAAAATCCACCAGTGTGTCGCCATTTGGCGCCGTCCATACCTTCTTCGCCGGAATTTCGGCATAAACCTTCGCAAACGGATAACACTGTGCTTCCACAGCCTCGTCGGGAGATTCCTTAACGATTACGGGCTTCCATTTGATTTCTGCCGGAGCTTCCATCCGTCCATCTACCGTTTCTCCCACAAACAGGTCTGCCGTGCGCACCGGTCCGTCATAGGAATACTTCCATTCCTCATCTGTGCAAATAATTGTTTTCTTTCCGTCTCCGTCCGTTATTTCCAGCTGGAGCAACAGTCCCGGGACCTCGCCATAATCACAGCCCCTGCCCAGAGAGGTAACCTTACCCTTGTACCATCCGTCCGCGACCGTAACGGCTATGACATTTTCCCCCTGCTGGATCAGAGCATCCACGTCAAACACCTGATATTTGATCCGCTTGTCATAAGTCGTGAATCCCGGGTTAAACAGGGAATCCGTGACCGGCTTTCCGTTGATCTTCACTTCATAGATCCCATGTGCCGTGACATACAGCCGGGCTCTGAGAGTCTGATCAACGGAAAAGCTTCTCCTCATAATGACAGCCGGATCAAAGGGTTCATAAGGCTTCTCACCCATGATATCTCCTTCATATCTCGGCTCCGCCTGCTCGCCGCGCATCATGGCAGCCACGATATCATCCCACTCCTTCTGTGCCGCAATCAGCGGGTTTTCCGGAAGCTGCGGCAGCGGATCCGGCTCGATCCATCTGGCCTTCCAGTCTTCCAGATGATAAAAAGCTGTTTCAAAGTACTGCGGTTCACTGACTACGGTCTGACCCTGACTGTTTTCTGCCGTTATCTGATATTCATACCGGATCGCCGAGCGAAGCGTTTCCCCCTGATACGGGATTCCGATACTGTTTTCACCAACATTCTTTCCACTGTCCCAGACCGTAGTTCCATCATTGTCCTTCACTACAATCTGCCAGCTGCTCTGACGGATTCCGGCCTCCTCCGATGCAAGCTCCCACGAAAAGCGCGGATGCTCCGTCGTCACCGCAAGCGGCTCTGTCATAAACTCGCAGGTAACATTCTGAATTTTCATGCTCATCTACCTCGTATATCTATCTGTAAGTGCTTCGCAGCAAGAGCGAAGCACGGTCCATGTCAATAGGGTGGTCAGCTTCATACGGTTCCTCAGATATAAGCTTCCTTTAATTATTGATCGCCTGGAGCAGCTGATTCATCGCTTCTTTGGTAAATCCAGGGACGAAGCTGAGCAGCTGGCGAACCGGCATGCCTTCCATCATCGCTGCGACCATATCCTGGCTGATAGCTTCTTCTGCAGCCTCGCTCTGCTGAGACATATCTTCTGCTCCGGCCTCTGATGTCTGCGCCATCGCCTGTCCGAAAATCGCTGCCCCTTTCGGATCCGCCATAATCTCACCCAGGGTAGAATTTTTCGTGAACACCTTCGGAAGCATCCGCTCGGAGTCCACATGGACATTCTCTGCAAGAATCACCTCGTGAGCGTTCTTCCCGATCTGAATCTCATATTCGCCGCTTTCCACGCACCAGTCGTGAATGTCTGTATTCCAGTATGCAAATGCGCGCCTGTCGAGTGTAAATTCCACTGTTTTCGTTTCCCCCGGTTCTAACGCAATCTTTTCAAATCCCTTCAGTTCTCTCACTGGACGAATGATCCGTCCTCCCTTCGGTGCGACATACAGCTGCACTACCTCTTTGCCCGCCACAGCACCGGTATTCGTCACGTCAACCGTAACGGTCAGATTCTGGCTTTCTGAAATGCAAACACCCTTTTCGTTTCCCTTTTTACTTCCGTTATGCAAAGCCGTTTTCTCATCGCTATTGTCTGGAGCCTTATTCTCCGCACTTACGAAAAAATTACTATATTCAAATGTCGCATAGGACAGACCATGACCGAATGGGAACAGAACTTCCATATCCTTCGATTCATAATAACGATATCCCACAAACACGCCTTCTGAGTATACAGACTTGTCATTCTCCCCGCCGTAATTCAGGTAGCACGGCGTATCCTGCAGACGAAGGGGGAAGGTCTCCGCAAGGTGACCGCTCGGATTCACATTGCCATACAGCACATTTACCACTGCACCGCCGACTGCCTGACCGCCCAGATAGGTTTCGACTACAGCCTTTACCTTGTCAATCCAGGGCATCTCCACCGGCGACCCATTGTGAAGCACGACCACCGTATTCGGCTGCACAGCCGCGACCGCTTCAATCAGGTGATTCTGGCATTCCGGCATACGCATATGTGTTCTGTCATATCCTTCGGATTCAAAACTATCCGGAAGTCCCGCGAAGATCACTACTGTATCCGCGTCCTTTGCCGCTTCGACTGCCTCTGCCTCCAATGCCGCATCCGTCTTGTCTTCTGCGTCGTCAAAGCCCTGCGCGAAGACTACATTCTCCGCTTTTACATTCGGGACAAATTTCACCGCATCCAGTGCTGATTCTACCTTTGAGCTGTTCACATGGGAGCTGCCGCCGCCCTGATAGCGCGGTGTCTTTGCGTATTTTCCGATGAAAGCGGCTTTCTTATCGGTAGAAAGCGGCAGAACGTCGTCCTCATTCTTAAGAAGCACGATGCACTCCTCTTCCAGACTGCGGGCAACCTCATGATCCCGGTCACGATCAAAAACAGCTTCCCGGTCGCGGTGGTCCTCATAGTGGAAAATAATATTCAGGAATTCTTCACAACGTTTGTCCAAAATGGCTTCATCCAGCGAGCCATTCTGCACCGCTTCCACAATTTCTGCGTCTGTAATTCCCTGGCTGGACGGCATCTCCAGATTGCATCCTGCCTTCAGCGCGTCCACACGCTCATTCATTGCGCCCCAGTCCGTCATCACATAGCCATCAAATCCCCACTCATCCCGCAGGACATCGGTCAGCATCTCTTTGTTTTCACAGAGATAAGTCCCATTCAGCTTATTGTAGGAATTCATAATGGTCCACGGTTTTTCTTTTTTTACCATTCCCTCGAACGAGGCCAGATAAATTTCCCTTAGTGTCCGTTCATCCACCTCCGACGAGCTGGTCAGCCTGTGATATTCCTGATTATTTGCAGCGAAATGCTTCGGGCTGGTGCCTACATTTTTGCTCTGCACGCCGTGCACGAGCGCACCCGCAATTTCCGTTGAAACAAGCGGATCCTCCGAATAATACTCGAAATTGCGTCCGCATAGCGGCGAGCGCTTGATATTCATCGCCGGGCCAAGAATTGTGGAAAGGTTCTCCGCCTGACACTCTTCCCCAAGCGTCTCGCCAAGCTTTACTGCCATATCCCGGTTAAAGCTGGAAGCTGTCGCACATCCTGCCGGGAAACATACCGCTTTGATGCTGTCATTCATCCCCAAGTGATCTGCCGCATCCTCCTGCTTCCTTAATCCGTGCGGTCCGTCAGATACCATCTCCGATGGGATACCCAGACGTTCCACGCCTTTCGTGTGCCAGAAATCGAGCCCGGAACATAAACTGGCTTTTTCTTCCAGTGTCATCTGCGTAATAAGTTCTTTGATTTTCTGATTATCCATTTGATCCTTTCCTCCTGCTGATTTTAAGGTCTTTTGCTTACGGCCAGATTTCTTTCTGCCAGTAAGTGTCAATTTCTTTGTTTCAAATCTATTTTCGCCTGATTTTCATCAGTTCCTGATTCATATCCTCTCGTTCTTTCATTGTCAATATATCCGGCTGGTAATCCAGCATCATCTGCAAGGAGATCGCCAAAGCTTCAGGAGGAAGAGATTCTTCCCCTAAAACAGGCAGATAACGCAGAATCACTTCATGACAGGATTTATTTTCAAGAAGCAGGCCCACTGAATTCTCGACACTGTAAAACTCCTGATCCTGGTCAGCCATAATATGAAACTGGAACTGCTCCCCCGTCTTAAAATCTCCCCATGTCTCCTTCAGCCATTCGATACAGTTTGGAAACCATTGGGCGACTCTGCGGTCCGCAAGCTGGGTCACACCCGCACAGGTATGTGTTTTGGCAAGAGACAAACCATGAACCCCGTTTCCATAGATGTGGCATTCGAAAGGTACCTGATGTTCGTCCAGTTTCTCGATAAAGCGGATCGTATTTTCTACAGGTACCTGCCGGTCATTGCATGTAGCGAACACAAAGGTCGGCGGCGCATCCCTGCTGACAGAACCATCCAGGCCAGGGAACAGCTTATCATTATCCATCCTGGTCTGCAAAATGCAGGGATATCCTAATATCATTGCGTTCGGGTGTTCTGCCCCTAAAACACCCAGAGCTGCCGCCAGATGGCCTCCGGCAGAAAAACCGATCACAGCTACCCGCCCGGCATCGACATGCCAGCGGGCGCTGTTGGAACGGATCAGACGCATCGCGTCTTCCGCGTCCCTCAAAGGCTCCGGCCATCGAACATTTTTCCCTGTCGTATATTTTAAGACGAAAGCATGATAACCCTCATTTAAAAATGCCATAGCCACAGGCTCCGCCTCCCGGTCTGAACAGTTAATGTACCCGCCGCCCGGGAGCACCAGCACCGCCGGCCGAGTATCCGTGTTCGATAATTCCCCGCCGCAGTCCAGGACATAAGCCGTAAGACTCGTATTTTTTTGCTCATCCAAAATAATCTTTTCAAGCTTCATGATATCATCAAATCCCTTCAAATTACTCTGATCGGCCTTTTCCAACTCAAGCTTCTCGCTCAGAAGCTCAGTACAGCACAATCTCCATTACTTCCAGATTCTTCGCAGTCTCAAACCGAAGCGTCAACTCATACTCTCCAGCGTCCGCGAATATTGCGTTATTTTTCTGCTGTCCATTTTCAATTTCAACCATTCCGGCGTTTATACCATTCATCAGAATCTGAATTTTTCCACTGCCGATCGCTTTGATGTTAATACCCGTATAAGCGCGGCTGCTTTTTACGTAGCGGAAAACAGCTTCATCCCCGTCAGTAATATGAGTAAGCTTCTCTTCGTATGGCACAGCGCCGTCCAAATGCACAGCCTTTCTTTCATTGACTCCGATATAAATACTTCCCTTCAGGCCGCATGCCTGATACCCCATGATCGGCTCGCCCTGCGCAAATGGTGCACCCACTCCCTGGGATGTCATTTTGACCTCATCAATTGTCCCATCCGGATTGATTGTGATGGGCTCAATGCAAAGTCTTCTGTGATATTCTCCCCCGCGGCTGCAGCGGTGATAAAAAACATACCACTGCCCATTCACACACTCGATTGAGCCATGATTGTTCCAGCTTGCCGGATCGCATTCTGCGTTGTCGACAATGATCCCGCGATAAGTAAACGGACCCAGCGGGCTTTTTCCTGTCGCATAGCCCAGAGAAGTCGGTTTTCCACGTTCCACATCCGCAAAAACATAATAATAGGTATCTCCGATTTTCCGCATGGAAGAACCCTCATGGAAGAAATGCTTTTCCTCTGTCAGCAGATTGTCGACCGCCTCTTCCGGATGAAAGGAAATCATATCCGGATGCAGCTTTACCCCGCGGGAATGAATCTGCCCCCAATAATAATAAGCCTGCCCGTCCTCGTCGATGAAAATCGCCGGGTCAATCCCCCCGCATGGCAGCTGGATCGGATTTAGAAACGGTCCTTCCGGCTTGTCGGAAACAGCGACGCCTTCGCTGCCATCCGTCATGCAGAAATACAGGTAATATTTACCATCTTTTTCTATACAATCCGGTGCGAAAAGCATTGGAGGCTTGCAGGCAGTATCCGCATTTGCCGCGTTTGCAACAAGATCCTCCAGATTTTTTCCTTCCGACAATGCCTGGTCAATCATCCTCTGAATCATTTTCTGAAGAAATGGGGTCGGATGCATCCAGTCGATGTCGCCAGAATATTTTGGCGCGTCCGGGTTGTTAAACCACGGAACATCCTTTCCGTCCATGGACGGGCCATGAATCATCCAGTGCTCCATATCTGGCGTCGACACCACATAATACTTTTCACTGCAATATTCTGTTTCCCGATCATCGTAGCTGCCATACAGGTACAGCTTTCCGTCCGACATCACATGTCCCTCACTGTCCGGGATGTGAATTGCCAGCGGCAGAATCGGATTTCTTGTATTTGTAATCTCTATCACACTTTTCCTCCTCTATCAAATCGTTGTTCTCTGCCAGAGGCCGCATCATTGTTTCTTTCGAAAATCCGTAATGGTTCAGTATTTTCGCAGCCAGTGAGACGATCTGTCTGAATAGTTTACTCGCGATTTTTTCTCAGTTCTTATAGGATACAAAATACACCATCCAGTGGATGGCGTATTGTAATTTCAACTATTTTTTTGTAAATTCAGGCAAAAAACTCTTTCTCACAGACGCTCATACCAGGTACCGATGTATTCATTGATTTCAGCAAAATCAACTACACAGGCGCCATTGTAGAGTCCTACTGGAACAGCATCCGTAAATCCATAAATTTTAGGAATATCGTTCTTCTCAAAGCAGTATACGACAACTTTTTTCTGCTCCGGATAAACAAGCCAGTATTCCCGTACACCGGCCCTTTCATACTTGAAGCGTTTCAAATGCCCGTCCTTCACCGATGAAGATTGGGAAACAATCTCTACCGCGAGATCCGGCGCACCATACAGCCTGCCATGCCGAATCTTTTCCGGATCGCAGAGAATCATCACATCCGGCTGCACCATGGTTCTGTCATCGCAGTCCAACTGCACATCAAGCGGTGCGACCAGCGGACGGCAGCCGCCATGATTTTTCCTGATGTATTCCGAAAAGCAGCGCCAGATCTCTGTGGCAAGCATCTGATGGATGTGGGTCGGCGCCGCCATGTCATAAAACACGCCGTCAATCAGCTCCACGCGGCGATCTTCCGGCAGGGCCAGATAGTCCTCTACCGTATACGATTGCGCGTCTGAGGCGTAAGCGAAGGATGCCTCGTGCACAGAGTCCCGCCGGAAGATATCTGAATCGCTCCCATCAAAATCGTAAACAAACTTCTCTGCCGCCGGCTGCCGCTCACCCTCGAAAACTCTTCGCAATGCCTGCAGGGTAGCATAGCGCGGAGACTTGGTAATACCCCCCAGCACTTTCTGCACCGTTCCAACCGGAAGATCAGCCAGTTTCGCAATCTGTTCATAGGTATATCCGTATTCGCTCTTTTTCTTTCTCATTTCTTCTATCGTCATGGCAATAATCTTCCTTCTGCATTTTCCCATATTCTATCAAATATTCATCCATTTATCAACATTTTTCATTGGCAGTAATCCATTATTTATCCGTAATAAATCTTTTTGTCCATTACAGATTATTTCATCCAGATCATTTTATTGTAAACCCTTCAATCAACAATTAAAATCAGTGTCAAAAATATTTTTGGAAAATATGTCGCTTTTCTTATCTCCCAAACGTTTATATAATGTGACCAGAAGAAATTTACGGCGCTTGCCTCACCGGAATTCTGGCAGAATTTCATCATCAGTCCCGGATTTGCCTGATAACCGGAGTTTACCATCCAGTTGTTGTAATACTCAATCGGATCAATTTCCGGCACGCCCAGTTCTGTCAATACGGAAGCATTCGGCGTACCTGCTTCATTACCCATTGCCTGGTAGCTGTCCTCGGACTGAGACTCGATCAAAATCACGCTGACTCCCTGTGCAGCCAGATAGCGGCAGGCATTCAGACCGGCGTAGCCATGGCCGACCACCACTACATCTGCGTCATAGCTCTCAACGATCTCGCTGTCATCCACCGCAGCCGGAGCATCCTTCCAGGAGCCGATTGTCTCTTCTGAAACGCTTGCCTCGATCGAAGACCGGCTGGAGCAGGAGCCATTTTTCCGCTGCCACAAATCCTGTCTGGTCAACCTGAACCATATCCAGAACATCAGTCCCACCGATGTGACCGTAGACGGGCAGAAGCTGCCGATCAGCAAATACCGCAAAAAAGAATTTATGCAGACGCTGACAAATTACCGGGGACGCATGCTGTAAACCGGGGCACGCAGCAGTAAACCAGGACTCTCTTGCTGCCGACTGGGCATGCTGTAACGAAGCTAACCAGAATATGCATTTCAAACCATTCGCGTTCAAAGCTGTATCCGCAGATACAAGCTACGCACCTGACATGACAAGGCATAGCTAATCCGACCTGGCTCTTTTGTATAGAAACGTCTGACACAACACCAGAAAGGAAGAAAATAATGGTTGTAGAATATATGGAGCAGGCCGCCGCTCTTTTCAAAAGTCATCCGACACTCAACCTCATGCAATGTGCGGCAGAGCTGCTCTGCTTTTTTCTGTACATCCACTCCCTTCCTGCCCGAAATTTCAGCAGAGATCAGGCCGGGAGACTTGTCTCCTGCCCGCCTGCGCGGACTGTGTTCGGCTTCAGCCAGAAAATACCTCCTGCAGCCCTGCGCATAAAAAAGGGGATAATCCTTGCTTTATTTTTTGCCGCCGTCATCGCTCTTCATCTGAGCAATTGCAGGATTGCCGTCTACTTTCCGGTATATATGTTTCTATGCATTGCTTTTGTCTGGCTGGTCTGCAGCATCTCGCCCTCCAAAGCCATTTTCCGGATCTGTCCGTTCGGACTTGGCATGGAATTCTGCCGTCTGCTCTGCCGGGATGCTTTTCTGACATTCCTTCTGGCAAGATTTTCATCAGATATTTCTGAGGTCGTTTCCGCCTGGCTCTGTTCCATTCTCTATTTCATCCTTCTGATCCCAAGTACCCTCTGGATGCGAAAAGAAACGGAAAATTTTGAAAAGCTGAATATTACTGCCGCTCAGATGATCGGCTTTGTGTTTCCGCTGGCGCTGTATGTTGCTGCCCGCCAGTCCGTATTTGCCTGGCTGAGCTCACTGAACTGGTCACAATGGCTGCAGCTGGAGTTCCTGCAGCTGGCTATTCTCGCCTGTTCCGAATTCGAAATTATCTCCGCCGGACGGATAGCAGCCGCACAGATCGCACAAAACGAATTACTGCAAAAACAGATTCTCATGGAGAAAAGGCAGCAGCAGTACACGGCTCAGATAGCTTCGATTGACGCCATCAACCGCAGGTATCACGACCTGAAGCATTACCTGACAGCGATGGAAACGATGAATACCAGAGAAATGAACGCTTCTGTCCAGGCGATGCGTCAGGAAATCGAGGCCTACGAGTGTATGCAGAAAACCGGCAGCCGCATTCTGGATATTCTGCTCTCCGAGAGGATGCATGAATGCCAGCAAAAAGGCATCCGGCTGATCCCCTATATTGACGCACGGCAGATCGAGTTCATTCAGGTGACAGATCTCTGCGTCATTTTCGGAAACGCTATGGACAACGCCATCGAAGCGACCGAACAGCTGGAATATGTGAACATGAAGGAAATCAGCGTAAAAATCGGCATTTCAGAGGAACTCCTGATTATGCGTTTTCACAATTATTATGAAGGGAAACTGCACTATGACGGCAAAGCGCTGCTGACCTCAAAAAGCGACAGCAGCGCTCATGGATATGGACTGGAAAGCATTCGGGAAGCCGCGGCAAAATATGGCGGAACCGTGGCGTACGATACGGAAGGAAATGAATTTTCACTCAACATCCTGATTCCTATTAAGAAATGAGCAAGTCTCCAGGCGCCCATCAAAATCGGAACCGCAAGTAACGATTTTTAAGACTCCACTCCATTTTTTTCACAAATATCCGCCACACAGCACCGCTCACAGTGCGGCTTTGTCCGCGCGGTACAGACTTCGCGGCCATGATTCACCAGCCGGTGACAGAAGGAATTCCCTTCTTCAGGAGGAATGATCTTCCAGAGTGCCATCTCCACCTTTTTAGGCTCTTTGATACCATCGACCAGACCCATGCGGTTGGTCAGGCGGATGCAGTGAGTATCCGTGACAATCGCCGGTTTGCCAAATACATCGCCCATGATCAGATTTGCACTCTTGCGCCCCACACCGGGGAGAGTCAGCAGCGTGTCAAAATCATCCGGCACACGGCCGCCGTAAGTATCCCGTAAAACACGCATACAGGCACTGATGTCGCGTGCCTTACTTTTTCCCAGGCCGCAGGGCCGGACGATCTCCTCAATTTCTTCCGGTGCGGCAGCGGCAAGCGCGTCCACATCCGGGAATTTTTCATAAAGCTTCTCTACGACAATATTCACCCGCGCGTCCGTGCACTGCGCCGCCAGGCGAACACTCACAAGGAGCTTCCAGGCCTGGTCGTAATCAAGTGTACAGTCCGCATCCGGATATTCTTTCTTCAAACGCTCAATCATTTCCAGGGCAAGGGTTTTCTTTTGTTTTTCTGTCTTTAAAGGCATTCTGATCCCTCTCTGCTTATACTTATATAATGATATATTTCTGTGTGTAATTGTTTTGCTATAAATCAGGACAGAGTATATGCGGTCTTTTCATCTCCTGTCTGCATCACACAGCGAAAAGAAAGGGCGGTGTTGCTCCGCCCTTTTTTCGAAAATACTCTATTCCTTCTTGTCATTTTTCTTATCGTCTAACAGTTCCGCTACCTTTTCTTTTGCTTCATCAAGATCCTTACAACCATCCAGAATCATGGAAATCATTTTTATAATCTTATCAAACTGTTGATCTGTCATAATCTCTGCCGCCATATCCTTCCTTCCTCCCAGAATCATATCTGACTTTTTGTTACTGCCTCTATAGTGAATCCTTCTGGCGATATTTTAACACAAGCAAAAATAGATGTACAGAGATTATTTAAAACAAAAACTGTGTGAAAATCATGAACCTGTTTTCCATGTCCTACCGCTGCCCCTTGTCGTACGGAATTCCTTCCGCCTTCGGTGCGCGGGATTTTTTGGATGTAAATGCCAGCACGATCATGGTGATCAGATATGGCAGCATCCGGTAGAAATTAGAGGAAAGGCCGATCTTTGCGAGCATATAGACGCCGTCTCCGTTGATATCGATGCTCGCGTAGGAAGCAGCAATACATTTAAAGAGACCAAAGAGCAGCGCTGCCCCCGCAATATTGCCAGGCTTCCAGTTGCCGAAAATCATAACCGCCAGAGCCAGAAAACCAAACCCGGCCACGTCGCCGTTTGCAGAGCAGTTAGCTGTCGTCAGGGCGTACACGAAGCCGCCAAGACCTGCGAGAGCGCCGGAGATCACGGTACCCGCGTAACGCATCCGATACACATTGATGCCCAGAGAATCTGCCGCCTGCGGGTTCTCACCGCAGGATCTTAAACGCAGTCCGAATCGGGTCTTGTACAGCAGCACAGACAGAATGATAAACAGCAAAATACACAGATAAGTTGCCAGATAAACCTTATTGATAAAGATTTCGCCCAGGAAACCGATATCCGCATTTTTATCAAAGCCCAGCGTACTTTTTTTGATCATAAACCAGCTCGCCGCGTCGCCCTCGGCCATATAGAGCGTACTCTGGTTTGCCAGAATACGGATCAGGAACAATACCAGTGCCGGTGCCATCAGGTTCAGTGCCGTGCCGCTGATGGTCTGATCTGCGCGGAGATTGATCGCCGCAAAAGCAAGCAGCAGGGAGAAAATCGCCCCGCAAAGCGCGGCTACCAGCATTGCCAGAATTTCAAACCCCTGCAGGGCTACCCAGTTGCCGTTTGCCTTGGCCGTGGCAAACCATCCGGCCTGCTGTACGATGTTTACAAAATAGACTCCGCAGAATGCGCCGAAGATCATGATACCTTCCAGTGCCAGGTTGATGACACCGCTGCGCTCGGCGAACACGCCTGCCAGGGCAACGATCATCAGAGGAACTGCATAAAGCAAAGTTTGCTGAATTAAGAATGTCACTGCGCATCGCCTCCTTTCGCGTGTGCCGAAGCCGGTGTTGACGGATTTCCTTTTCCTGCAGCTGTATCCGCACTGCCAGGTGAAACAACGGCGGCAGACGGTTTTGCCTTCGTATCCACGTCCGCGTTCGCGTTTGCCGTCTGGCTGCCGGAGCCTTTGCTGGTGAGGAGCATACGGATCAGCAGGGAGAACGCACTCAGATACACGATTACAGAGATGATAACATCGGTAATATACTCGTTATACGCAGTCAGATTCGTCAGCTGCAGTCCGCAGATGTCCAGCATAGACATGAAGCAGCCGGTAAAAATCACGGCGATCGGATTACAGGAAGCCAGCAGAGCCACCGGAATACCGTTGAAACCTGCGTCCGGCAGGGACTGGTAGGTCGACCAGAAGAATTCTGTGTTGCCGGCCAGGTAATAAAGGGAAGCGCCTGCTCCGGCAAGTGCGCCCGCAATCGCCATGGAGAGAACAATGTTTCTCTTATCCGGGATGCCGGCGTACCGTGCAGAGTGGCGGTTGCTGCCGCAGGCCTTCAGCTGATAGCCCATGGTCGTCTTATCCATCAATATGTATACCGCAATCGCCAGGATAATCGCAACAACGATGCCGCCGTTGACCTGAGAGCCGGAAAAAAGCTTGTCCAGACCGAGTTTTGCCGTCGCTACTCCGTTGTAGCTGGTCTTGTAAATGTAACCAGTCTTTCCGGACTCAACGGTATTGCGCAGACTGCTGCTTTCGAAAATCCAGGTGACCAGGTTCGCCGCGATCCAGTTGCACATGATGCAGGCCAGAACCTCGTTGATGTTCAGGTATGCCTTGACCAGACCCGGGATAGCTCCCCAGAGCGCTCCGGCAAGCATACCGGCCAGAAATGCCAGGATCCACACCAGCCAGGCCGGAAAAGCTCCGTTTTCGTAAAGCGTGGAAGAACTGGTCGGGATGGAAAGTGCCACCACCAGAGTCGCCGCCGTTCCCATCAGATACTGCCCCGGTGCCCCGATATTAAACAGGCCGGTTTTATAAGCGATCGCGACCGACAGCCCGGTCAGGATCAGAGGAATGGCACGGAAAAGCATGTTGCCAAAGTTCGTAGAATTAAAGCCGAAGGTCAAATGCCCCGCCGCGTTGCGTCCGGTGCTGAACAGACCGCCGAACACCAGCTGAATCCCCTCGCCGACACTGCTAATGCCCAGCGATTTGGTCGAAATCCCGACAATCAGGATAATAATGCTGCCGACGACCATGCCGATAATTATCGAAATGATGGAAGAAAGCACGCTCTTGGTGCCGTCTTTTGCGTAAAAATGGCTCAGTTTCTCTTTCATTACGCGTTCGCCCCCTTCCCGGTCTGCCGTTTTGCTCCGGCCATATAAAGACCAAGCTCCTGCGCATCCGTTTTCTTCGGATCCAGCTCGCCGACAATCTCACCCTCATAGAGTACGAGAATCCGGTCGCTTAAGCTCATAACCTCATCCAGCTCCAGAGAAACGAGGAGAATCGCATGCCCCTTGTCCCGCTCCGCAATCAGCTGACTGTGGATATACTCAATTGCTCCGACATCCAGACCTCTGGTCGGCTGCACTGCCAGAATCAGCGGCTTCTCACGATCCAGCTCTCTGGCAATGATGGCCTTTTGCTGGTTGCCGCCGGACATACTTCTCGCTACTGTGACAGAGCCCTGTCCGGAACGTACATCAAACTGTTCAATCAGCCGATCCGAATATTCCCGTACAGCTGCTGTGTCAATGAATCCGTTATGCGCAAACTGCGGCTCCTGGAAGCGCTGCAGCACCATGTTCTGCTCGAGGGTGAAATCCAGGATCAGTCCATGCTTGTGGCGGTCCTCCGGGATGTGACTCATATTCTGCCCTCTCTGGTGAATAGAAGCATGGGAAATGTCCTCGCCGCAGAGAGTCACCGTGCCGCCGGTGGATTTGTCCAGACCGGTCAGACCGTAGACCAGCTCACTCTGCCCATTCCCGTCAATACCGGCGATACAGACAATTTCCCCTGCGCGCACTTCGAACGAGACATCATTTACAGCATCCTTTTTGTGCGTAGTAGACGGTACCCGCAGATTCTTTACTGTAAGGATCGGCTGCTGCGGTTTCGCATCATCCTTTACAACCTCCAGCTGCACCGGACGGCCGACCATCATATTGGAAAGGCTTTGTTTATCGGTATCCTTCGTATCCACGGTGCCGACATACTTTCCCTTGCGCAGAACCGTAACCCGATCCGCGACCGACATGATCTCATTGAGCTTATGCGAAATAAACAGAATGCTCTTTCCTTCCCTGGCAAACGCCCGCATCGTCTCAAGCAGATCATCAATTTCCTGCGGTGTCAGCACCGCTGTCGGCTCATCGAAAATCAGAATCTCATTATCCCGGTACAGCATTTTCAAAATTTCCACACGCTGCTGCATACCAACTGTGATATCCTCCACACGGGCATCCAGATCCACCTTCAGACCATATTTTTCAGAAAGAGCCTCTACCTTTTTGCGGGCCTCCTTCTTTTGCAAAAAACCGAGCTTCGTAGTTTCCGCGCCAAGAATGATATTATCCAGGACGGTAAACACTTCGATCAGTTTAAAATGCTGGTGAACCATGCCGATCCCCAAAGCCGTGGCATCGTTCGGGTTGTTGATCTTCACTTCCTGCCCATTTTTCCGGATGGTGCCTTCCTCCGGCTGATACAGGCCAAACAGCACGCTCATCAGTGTGGATTTACCGGCGCCATTCTCGCCAAGCAGGGCATGTACTTCTCCTCTTCGCAGCTGGAGTGTAATGTCGTCGTTGGCAATAATGCCCGGGAACCGTTTCGTGATGTGAAGCATTTCAATGACATTATCTGGCTGCACCACGTATTCCCCCCTTCGTTTTCTCTTTTTGTACACACGAACTACGTCATAAGGGCGCCAGGTGCCGGTATCACCCGCTTAGTGCCAGCCAAAGCGGCGATGAAACAGCAGCAAACCAAAACAAAGCGCAGACTCTTATGACAGTCCGGCAAGGTAGTTCGCGCATAAACCACAGACGAGAAAATCTCTGTCCAATTTGTTTTTTTAAAAAAGGGGAGGGTGCAAATGCGCCCTCCCCTTTCAAGAGCCAATCTGCCAGATCCGGAAGGGAGATTGATTCATCTCCGCTTCCGCCGTATCAGACTACTCAATCATGGTAACAACTGCGTTCTCAAAGCTGTCGAAATCAGCGTTCTCATAGTCATTGTCTACTACGAGTGTGCCGTCAACAACCTCAGCGAGAAGCTCTTCATAATCCTCTACAGTGAAGCTCTCCAGAGACCAGGTATCGGTCGGAAGGCCTACCGCGCCGTCCGCTGCGCCAAGAGTCGTGGTTGTGCCGCCCAGAGTATCCCACTCGCCGTCATAGTAAACGCCGATTGCGTACTCAGTAGCTGCCGCCAGACCCTTCATTGCGGAAGTGATAACCGTATCAGACTCGCTGGACTGGTCAACGTCAACACCGATCACATAGCCGTCATTTGCGGACGCTGCTGCTGCGATGGAGGAGAACATAGCGCCGCCGCATGCGAACACTACTTCTGTGCCGTTGGTGTACCAGCCGCTTACCATGGTCTGCAGCTCAGCAGATGCTGAGTAAGCGGAACCATACAGCCAGGAATAATTGATGTTTACCGTGGTGCCAAGCGCAGCTGCCGCATCATTTGCGCCTTGCACGAAGCCATAGCCGTAACGGCAGCAAGCCGGGTTTGTTCCACCGCCGCCGCCTGAGAAACCGAGCTCAGTGAAGCCTTCCATGACTACTGCATAACCTGCGAAGTAACCGCACTGCTCTTCCTGGAAGTTGATACCCGCTACGTTAGCCAGAGCATCCTCTCCGTCATAAAGAGTATAACCATCGATGAATACGAACTGCACATCCGGATAAGCGATTGCCGCCTGAGTCAGAGCTGCTTCCTGAAGATATCCGGCGCAGACAACTACTTTTGCTCCTGCGTCGCAGGCAGCTGCCATCGCGTCATAGCGGTCATCATCCGTAGCTTCGCTCTCGTTTGCCGGCTGATAGTACTTATAAGAAAGACCATTCTCATACGCGTAAAGCTTCACGCCATTCCAGGTACCCTCGTTGAAAGACTTATCCTTCAGGGAGCCGACATCTGTAACGAATGCGATCTCATATGTACCGTCATCCGATGTCATGGTATCCTCAATATCATCTGCGGATACCGTCTCCTCAGCCTGAACCGTAACCGCGCTAAACGATACGACCATGACAGCTGAGAGCATCAATGCAAGCAGTTTTTTCTTCATTTTCTTATCTCCTTTTCCTTTTGATTTATCCTCAAGCCCATGCAGAATGGCTGTGTCCGTTCCGCGGTATCGCGTGTACAGAATCGGGTCTTCTGTCATCCGGCTCCGGATCAATGTAGTTACCCCCTTCGCGCGAATCTCCCCTTCCGCGCATGAATTGCACATAGCTGTGGTTAGTATACCACATTTTTCGACAAATTGAACTCTTTTTTTCAAGAATTTTACAAATAATTACTTACTGCCTGCACATCTCGCACGCGATCTCTGAGGCCAGCTTCGCGTTGTTATATACAAGCTGAATATTCGCGTCAAGGCTGTCGCCGCCGGTGATGTCCTTGACCTTGGCGAGCAGATACGGGGTCGTCTGTTTTCCTTTAATGCCAAGCGCCTTCATCTCTTCAATCGCCTGGTCAATGCATTTATTAATGTATTCACAGTCCATAGAATATTCTTCCGGGATCGGATTGGTCACCAGCATGCCGCCCTTCATGCCCAGATCCAGCTTGGTCATCCAGGCCTGCGCAATCTGCGCCGGAGTATCCAGACGGTAATCTACCGAGAATCCGCTTTTTCTGGTATAGAAAGCCGGCAGTTCTTCCGTCTGATAGCCGATCACCGGTACACCCTTGGTCTCCAGGTATTCCAGCGTCAGTCCCAGATCCAGAATTGCCTTTGCGCCTGCGCAGACCACCAGCACCGGGGTCATAGCCAGCTCTTCCAGATCCGCAGAAATGTCCATCGTTGTCTCAGCCCCTCTGTGCACACCGCCGATACCGCCCGTGGCAAATACCTTTACGCCGGCCATCGCGGCAATCAGCATCGTAGTGGCTACTGTCGCGGCTCCGTCCTCTTTCTTTGCTACCAGAACCGGCACGTCGCGGCGGCTGGTCTTAATCACATCCAGGCCCTTGCGTCCGAGGTAGTCGATCTCTTCTTTGCTGATCCCTACCTTCAGCCGTCCGCCGAGGATGGCAATCGTCGCCGGTACCGCGCCGTTATCGCGAACAATTTTCTCCACTGCCAGTGCAGTCTCCACGTTCTGCGGATAAGGCATTCCGTGAGAAATAATTGTAGACTCCAGCGCTACGACCGGCTTACCGGCATCCAGTGCTTCCTGTACTTCAGGTGCTACATCCAGATATTTACTTAACTGATTCATTTTCGTTCCTCCTGTTGCAATTATTTTATGGTTAGATCCCTTACGTCCCAAGAAGCGGCCGTAGGGGCTTTATCCATCTGTTTCATATTATGATTGCGAGGTGCCAAGCGCCAGTGGCGCTCGTCTGGCACCATGCCATGCATTTTCATCGAATGAGTGGAATCCCGGCGCGCGCATGTACGCCTGCCGCGCTCATCTGCTCATTGATGGTATGCTCTCCTTCCGCGCAGATCGCCCCGGCAGCCAGCGCCAGAGTACCGGACTCTTTCAGGGAAAACCCCATGCGGTACGCATAAGCCAGAGCGGCAAGAAAACAGTCGCCCCCGCCTGTCGTGCTTTTCACATCGGTCGGAATACCCGGAAGCAGCAGCATCTGCTCCTGGTCGGCGCAGAGTACTCCCTTTGCGCCCAGTGTAATAAATACTCTGTGCACACCGGCACGTAGAAGCGCATCAGCAGCGGCCCGGAGTGATTCCTCGTCCCGTATCGGAATCCCAGAGAGGATTTCCGCCTCAAGTCGGTTGGGCTTCAGCGTATGGAGCCGGGAAAACACGGGCTTTAGCTTTTGCATTTTTCTGGTAGACACCGGATCCGCGAAAAGCGGAACGGTCACATGTTCCGCCAGGAAATGAATCGTCTCCTCCGGCAGATTCGCGTCAATTACGCAGAGACACGACTGATTAATCTCGTCAAGCGCATCCGCCATAACCTGCCACGTAAGCTTTTCGCAGAGTGCCATGTCAGAGATAGCCAGCTGCATTTCTCCTTTTTCGTTCGTGATAAAAACATAGCTGGAGGTAGCCATATGCTCTTCTATAATAGAACCTTCCAGATCAATTCCCAGAGAATCCAGCTCCTGCCGGATTTTTTCCCCATAGGAATCTCCCCCGAGCGCTGTGATCAGAGATACCGGCTGTCCGAGCAGGCACAGATTATGCGCGATATTACGTCCTACCCCTCCCATGGACATTGAGACAATCCCCGGATTGGAATCCGCACGCACAAGCGGGAGAAAGGGTTTTGCGCAAATATCTACATTTACCGCGCCAACCACCGTGATCCGGGATTTTCCTGATTGAAAAGCCGACGGTAACGCACCGTGATCCTGATCTTTTTTCTGTCTGATAGAGCTGCCGCGCATGTCCATAGATGAGAGCCTGTCCTTTCCGGTCCTGTGCTGTTCTTTTTCCTGACCGTATAATCTTCCTGATATCATCAGAGAACGTCAGTCAAAATCTGTCTTAGTTTATCACAGGAAAGTCTTTGCCACAAGTACCAAAAATGAAAAGAAATAGATTTATGCCCTAAAACCAGAAAGTCTAAGATCTGTAAATTCAAAATCTGTACGTGCAAGCTAAGCCATAAGAGGTACCGGCTTGCCGGTGGATGCCTTATGGCTCCGCTATCTGGCTCGTTGCTTCGCGGGAATAAACAGATAATGAATTTATTTACACATTCTGCCATTTGTGATAAAATTCCACTTAATTTGAATCACTTGATCGAGTCAAAGTCCCCGATGCCAAAAGACGGGACATCAGTCTTGCAGCGACAATGACAATAGACAATGGCAAAAGGCAGCAATGGAAGATTCGTTGCTTCGCGAGAATAAAGGAGGAAATCATTTATGAAGATCGGTCTTGTATTAGAGGGCGGCGCGATGCGCGGCATGTATACTGCTGGTGTTCTGGATGTCATGATGCACAATCAGATCCAGATCCATGGTGCAATCGGCGTTTCTGCGGGTGCCCTGTTCGGCGTCAATTATCTGTCCGGCCAGGCCGGCCGCGTGATCCGCTATAATAAACGCTTCAACCACGACAAAAATTACATGGGCATCCTTCCATTATTAAAAGAAGGAAATATTATCAGTACAGAATATGCCTACCACGATGTTCCCTATGAGCTGGATGTGTTCGACGACGCAGCCTACAAAAGCGCGGCAGAGACCATTCCTTTTTACGCGGTAGTCACAGATATTGAAACCGGAAAGCCGAATTATGTACGGATCCGCAGCGTATACAAACAAATGGATGTCCTGCGCGCGTCCGCATCCATGCCTTTTGTTTCTAAACCTGTAGAAATTGGAGGACGGCGCTTCCTGGACGGCGGTATTTCGGACAGCATCCCTTTCCAGTGGATGCTCAAAAACGGCTACGACAGGCTGATCGTGGTACTCACCCGTGACCTTTCCTATCATAAAGAGCCGATGTCGCCGGCACTGATCCGGACGTTTTACCGGAAATATCCCGAGCTGCGGCAACAGCTGATGCAGCGGCACACCACCTACAATGACGCTGTCGATGCCCTGAAGGAATATGAGAAAGAAGGACGCGTCTTTGTGATCCGTCCCTCTTCCCCGATCGAGATCGGCCGCATCGAAAGTGATCCTTCTAAGCTGCAGATGGTCTATGAGCTTGGACTTGGCGACGGAGAGGCACAGCTAGATGCGCTGCAAAGCTATCTGCACTGAATCCCGCACAAATCAAGTATCCGATGCTAATAAAGCGTTCCTTTGTGCAATTTTCTGCACGATTGCCCCTGCACCGTCGGTCTCTCCGAGATAACCGTACTGGCTGGAATAAATAATCGCCTCCGTCTGCAAAGCCCCTTTGCAATGCTTTTGTAAATGGAAATGAATACGACTGGTCACCTCTGCCATGGTCGGTTCCAGCCAACCGGCTTCCAGGAGTATGCTGACAGCCTCCTCGGTGGTATTGGTATCCAGCAGCTTCCTCACGGTTTCCGGGGGTGCTCCGGCGCGCATTGCCTGCGCCGCGATCAGCTCCGCGCGGCAGTCCGCATGCGCGGAATGAGTATTCATAATGCCTCCGGAAACCTTGATAAATTTGCCGATATGCGCGACAAACAGAATCCCTTCCGCGCCCAGTTCCTGTGCAATATCCAGGGTCTCACCGACATAATTACTGCATTTCATGGAATCTTCGGCGGAAAGACTGTACGCAGGTTCCGTTTTCATGTTCTCATGACAAATACCCGTTTTTTCTGAAAATGCCTCGTCCAGATTCCCTGGCCTCGTATTTACAGAGACACCTCCGCGCCGGAGAAAATCTTCTCCATAATTTCCCGGTGTAACCAAAATGTACTTTTCCCCCGAAGCAACCTTCTGCTTCATCTCGACGCGGATGCTTGCAATCAGAGCCTCCTCGCTCATGGGTACGACGATTCCGCTCGTCCCCAGTATGGATATCCCGCCAACGATCCCAAGATGCGGATTAAAGGTTCGCTTCGCAATCTCGACCCCCTCCGGCACAGAAATGGTAATTTTTAGTCTGCCATTGTATTCAAAGGCTTCACAAACCGTTTCCACTTCCCGGGTGATCATCTCCCGGGGCACGCGGTTGATCGCCGCTTCTCCGACCGGCTGCTCCAGTCCCGGTCTGGTCACACGGCCGACACCAACGCCGCCATCAATGACGACTCTGGCACCTGTATCGGAAATGCTGCAAACGGAATCATTGCTTTTAAGATATTCAGCCCGGGCATAGATCCGTATACCATCCGTCGCGTCCGGGTCGTCTCCGGCGTATTTGCGCACCGCACATTCTGCATATGGTTTTCCCCCCGCCTCGATCCGCTGCTCCTCTATGGGCAGATGCAGCCAAATCCCTTTTGGCGTAAGCAGGTCTGCCCGGAAACACATTCTGCCAGACAGAAGCATCTGCGCGGCGGCCTTTGCCGCGGCAGCCGCGCAGGTTCCCGTCGTATAGCCGCAGCGCAGCTTTTTATTCTGCTTCATCACATACTCATCCTCAATTCCCGTCATACCGGGCGCATATGGAAGCGGACTGATTTCTGACAGGTAAAAAAGCTGCTTCTGATCTTCTAACTCTGAAGCTTCCTCCGCCCACCAGAGTCTGCCGGCCGATTTTTCCTTATCTGAAGGCACTTCGCCGCAAATCTCATTCTTACAAGAAGGTTTTTCAATTGGAAAGGCTTCTTCCTCCCTGTCCCAGTACAGTTCGCAGGAAAAGCCTTCCCCGTTTTTTACCTGCCATTCAAAATAATCATGGTGCGGTCTGGCGTAACGATCCAGAATTGCCATAATAGTGCCGCCATGTACCACAAAAGCCACTTCCCGGGCACTCTCCTTTTCTGCTTCCAGACAGGCTTTTTCAAATGCAGCGCAGCACCGTCCGGCAAATGTCTTCCGGCTCTCTCCTCCCGGAAAAGCTTCCGTGCCATTGCTGTCTATCCATTTCTGATAACGCACGTCCTCTTTAAGTTCTTCATAATTTTTATACTCAAATTCGCCAAAATCCATCTCCCTCAGCTGGGGTATCTGCCTGGGCGGCACATCCGGGAACAATACGCCTGCCGTCTGGACGCAGCGCACAAGAGGACTTACAAACACGCAGTCCGGTCTGGGATAAAACTCTTTCTTTTCCTCAAGCAGACAAAGCGCCTCATTGGTCAGTGGTTCATCTGTTGTCCCTACATAGCGATGCTCCAGATTTCCGGCTGTACTGCCATGCCGGATCAGATAGATTTTCATTTTTGTCTTTCCTCCGAAAAAAACCAGACAGAACGTATCATGTGTTTCGTCCCTGTCTATAAACGCAGCAGTTTTGCAGTATTATCACTCCTATAAAGACAGGATATCATAATACGATTTTATCCGCAAGATATGAAAAACAGCGCTTGTATTTCTGCACTATTTTTGTTATGATTGCATATCGAAAACACAAGTGACAAAAACAACATGAATCGTAAATGAAAGGACCGGATTTTATGGGGAAAACTGACACGGATACCATATACAATGAGGATCGGATTTTGACGATCCCGAACGCGATGTCCCTGTTTCGGCTGGTATTGATTCCTCTGATTGTCTGGCTGTACGCGGTGCGGCAGCAGTTTATCGCCGCCGTCGGGATGCTCGCTCTCTCTGGAGTAACCGATATCCTGGACGGATTTGTGGCAAGGAAATTTCACATGGTAAGCAAAATCGGAAAGGTACTGGATCCCATTGCGGACAAGCTGACACAGGCCGCGCTTCTGGTCTGCATCATACTGGAGCGGCACTACATTGCCTTCCTTTTTGTGATCATGTTCATCAAAGAAATGATTATGATTGTCTGCGGTCTGGCCGTCATTAAAAAGACCGGTGAACCTTACAGTGCAAAATGGCACGGAAAGCTGACAACCTTTCTTCTGGACCTGACCGTGGTCCTGCATGTTCTCTGGCGCGATATTCCGGAACAGCTGTCCATAGCGCTGGTAATCCTCTGCGCGGCAGTCATGCTGTTTTCACTCATCGAGTATCTGAAGGAAGACCGGCGGCTCACCCACAGCTGCTAAATCAAGGGAAAAACATAGTAGAGCAGCTGGCCAAAGCCCTCTTCTTCAGACGCCCCTCTGTTTTGTCAAAATATGATTTTATGCAAAAATCCCGCCTGACGGCGGGATTCCGTTTTTTATGCACACAGCCGCGTAAGGAAATTAGTGGCTTTGCCACTCGCGGCTGGCGCTCTGTCTGTTACGCTTTTGTAAATCTGAAGAATTCTTCATCTGTGCATTTTACATAATGGGTACCGGATACCAGATGATCCGTTCCCTTGCTGTAATCCAGGCCGGATGTTTTATAATCATAGGTCAGTGCAACCCTGTTTTTCTCCACAGCCGGATTCGGCGCGGGGATCGCAGAAAGCAAACTCTTTGTATATGGATGAACCGGGTTTTCAAAGATTTCCTCCGTCGTGCCGGTCTCCAACAGATGTCCGAGGTGCAGGACACCGATACGGTCTGAAATATATTTCACCATGGAGAGATCATGTGCGATGAAGAGGTATGCCGTGCCGGTCTCCTCCTGAATATCCTTCATCAGATTGACCACCTGCGCCTGTATGGAAACATCCAGCGCAGAGATACATTCATCTGCAATGATCAGCTTCGGATTCATAATCAGAGCTCTGGCAATTCCGACACGCTGCCTCTGTCCGCCGGAAAACTGATGCGGATACCGCGACGAATGCTCTGGAGAGAGTCCTACCTTCCGCAGAATCGTGCTGATTGTTTCATTCCGCTCAGCCCGGGTCTTATAGCTGTGGTGGATGTCCAGACCCTCACCGATGATATCCGCTACCTTTTTTCTGGGATTGAGAGAAGCCATCGGATCCTGGAAAATCATCTGCATCTGCGTACGCAGACTGGAGGTATCGGATTTGCTCATCTTACCGCTGATGTCCATCCCATTAAACTGGATCTGTCCGGCTGTCGGATCATAGAGGCGGATGACACTGCGGCCGATCGTCGATTTTCCGGAACCGGATTCCCCAACCAGGCCGTAGGTTTCTCCCGGATAGATTTCAAAGGACACATCATCCACCGCACGTACGGTAAATTTCTTGCTGACCCGGAAGTACTGCTTCAGGCCGCTCACCTTCAGAAGGGGTTTTGAATCATAATTGGCCGCCATTTTCTAGCACCTCCTTCTTCATTCGTTCAATGCGCTTCTTCAGTTCTTCCGGCATCTCTACCTTCGGTGCGCGCTCATCCAGCAGCCAGGTAGCCGCCGAGTGTGTTTCCGTAATCTGGAACATTGGCGGCTCCAGCTTGTCGTCTATTTCCAGCGCGTACTTGTTGCGCGGCGCGAACGCGTCTCCCGGCTTCTCATGCAGAAGGTTTGGCGGAGATCCGGGAATCGTGTAGAGACGTTCATCATCCGTATCCAGATCAGGCATCGCGGAGAGCAGCCCCCATGTGTAAGGATGGCGCGGATCATAAAAGATCTCGTTGATCGTGCCTTTTTCCACGATTTTCCCCGCGTACATCACATTCACATAATCTGCGACTTTGGCCACCACGCCGAGATCATGGGTAATATAAATCACGGAAATCCCGCGCTCCTTTTGTACACGCTTGATCAGTTCGACAATTTTTGCCTGGATCGTCACGTCCAGCGCTGTGGTTGGTTCGTCGCAGATCAGCAGATCCGGATTGCACGACAGGGCGATTGCGATTACGACGCGCTGCCGCATGCCGCCGGAAAGCTGGTGCGGATAATTTTTCATCCGCTTTTCCGGTTCCTCAATTCCGACCTCTTTAAGCAGTTCAACCGAACGGTCCCAGGCTTCCTGCTTCGGCGTCTTAAAATGCCAGATCATACCTTCCATAATCTGCTTGCCGATGGTCATCGTCGGATCCAGACTGGTCATGGGATCCTGGAAAACCATGGCAATCCGCTTGCCGTTAATATGCTGACGAATCCATTTTTTATCCTTCTTCAGAATATCCACAGTCTCTTTGGAGCCGTCCGCATGGTGATAAGTAAACTCAATCGATCCCTTATTAACCGTTGCGTTGGAAGCCAGAATCCCCATAGCCGCTTTCATGGTCACGGACTTACCGGAGCCGGATTCACCTACGATAGCCACAGTCTCGCCCTTCATCAGATCGATATTGACGCCCCGGATGGCATGCACCATCCCCGCCGTCGTCTTAAAGGAAATATCAATATCTTTGATCTCCAGAATTTTTTCTTCCGCCACGTTCTTCACCTCACATTTCCTTCATCTTCGGATCCAGCGCCTCGCGCAGGCCGTCCGCCACCAGGTTGAAGCTCAGCATCAGCAGCGCCATCACAACAAGAGGCGGCACAATCTGGTAAGGATGTGTGGTCAAACTGTTAAAACCATCCGAAATCAGCGATCCGAGGGAACACTGCGGTACCGGAATGCCCAGTCCTACAAAGCTTAAGAATGCTTCTGTAAAAATAGCCGTCGGGATAGAGAACATCACCTGTGTGATGATTGGCCCGATAATGTTAGGCAGCACTTCGCGGAAGATAATGAAAAAGCTGCCGGCACCCAGGGTCCGGGACGCAAGGACAAATTCCTGTTCCTTCAGCTTCAGCATCTCCGCACGGGCGATACGGCTCATGCCGATCCACTCGGTCAGCATCAGAGCGAAAATAATCGTCAGCATACCGGGGGAAAGAATCAGAAGAAGCAGCGTCACAATTACCAGTCTGGGGATGCCATTGGAAATCTCCAGGATTCTCTGCATGATCATATCGGTTTTTCCGCCGAAATAGCCGGAAATCAGGCCATAACTCATGCCGATTATCATATCAATCAGCGCGGCCGCCACCGCAATAATCAGCGATACGCGCGCGCCGGACCACGTGCGGGTCCAGATGTCGCGGCCGTAGATATCGCTGCCAAACCAGTAGTAAACATCATCCAGGTCGTTTTCCTCATATCCGTTTTTGACCTTCGTGCCGGAAGTCGTACTCATGGTCTCCGTGCCGTCAAAGATGCCCAGGTTTTCCAGCACCGGGATGCGCGGAGCAAGATTTTTCTGGCTCAGGTTCTGCCCGGAATAAGTGTATTCATTCATGCCGGGGCCGATGACGGCAAAAAGAGTAATCAGCAAAATCAGCACCAGTCCCAGGATCGCGCTTTTTTTATGCGCAAAGCGTGTCAGCACATCTTTCCAGAAGCTCTGGGAAGCAAAATTCGTGTCAATGGAGATATCCGCTGCATTGTCCTTCAGGCGAAAATCCGAATCAACCGGGATATAACCGCCGGAAGCCGCATCGGAAGCTGCCGCTGTGCCGGCACCAGCCGCTCTGGCGTGCAGCGTAAAGGGATGTTTCCATTTCTCTTTTTTCATAGGTCAGTCTCCCTCCTTTGCCAGCCGGATTCTCGGATCGATCACTCCGTATAAGATATCAACCACCAGCATAATGCCAATATAAAGAGCAGAATAAATAAAGCTCAGGGCGATAACTACATTGTAATCATTGGACTGAATCGCGTTTACCAGCAGGCTGCCTACGCCAGGTATCGCGAATATCTTCTCGACCACCAGCGAACCTGTCATCAGGTCAACCACCAGCGGAGCCAGCACCGTAATAATCGGGATCAGTGCATTCCGCAGCGCGTGCCGGAAAATCAGCGCGGAGCCGGAAATTCCCTTGCTCTCCGCAAGCAGCATGTACTCGCTCCCCAGCACCTCCAGCATTTCACTTCTGGTAAAACGGGCAATCGATGCCATTGTGAACATGGAAAGCGAAATGCTCGGCAGGACACTGGATGCGTAAAGCGTCTTTGTGGAAAAGAGCATCGGGAACCAGCGCAGTTTAAAGCCAAAGTAATAGCTCAAGGCCAGCGCGAACACATACGAAGGCACCGAAACACCGATCACCGAAATAATGGTCGCCAGAGAATCCCAGATCGTATCATGCTTCAGCGCGGCCAGAAGGCCAAGAAGCAGACCTACAATCGCTCCAATCGTGACGGCAGCGCCGCCGATGCCGATGGAAATCGGCAGTCTGGTCTGAATCAGCTGCGAAATCGGCGTGTTTTTCGAAATGTTGTAGCTGACGCCCAAATCACCGCGCAGCATATTCGCGGCATATCTGAAGAACTGAACAATAACCGGCTGGTCAAGCCCATACTTCGCGTACAGCAGCTCCCGCTGATCACTGCTCAATTTTTCATCGTTAAAAGGAGACCCCGGCATCAGCTGCATCAAAAGAAACAGCACGAATAAAATGGCCAGCAGGGTCAGAAAAGAGGTCAGTATTCGCTTCAGCGTATATTTTTTCACCATGTACCTCCCGGGATGATCGAGTAAGAGGCTTTTTAGCCTCCTGCCCCTGTGCATAAATGTCAAGGCCGCGCCAAGGCTCCCCTTCGCGCGGCCAACCTTTTTGTTGTCGCTTATGTAAGACTATTTATTCCACAGTCTTTACCGTATTCTTATACACACGGTTCAGAGCTACTGCGTGGAATTCGATGCCTGTAACACTCGAAGATACCATCTGCGCGTTGCACTGTGTATACAGCGGGAAGATAACCGCTTCCTGCATCGCAATCGCCTCTGCGTCATACAGAGCTGCCCAGCGTGCCTCAGCGTCCGTGCAGAGATCTCCGGTCGTGCACTCTTCAATGATTGCATCATACTCCTCGTTGCTCCAGAGACCATAGTTGTTGGAATTGCCGGTTACCCACATACCAAGGTAGGTCATCGGATCTGCGTAGTCCGGTCCCCAACGGGTAAGGCCGAGCTCAAAGTTGCCATCCTGCATATCCTGCACTCTCTGCTTCTTCGGCTCTACAACCAGGTTAATAGTCAGACCCGGAAGGGTGGTCTCCCACTGCTCTTTCAGGACAGCCGCCACCTTCTGCGGCGCATCGTCCGAATCTACTACCATATCCAGAGTCAGCTCAGAAATGCCAAGCTCCTCCAGACCTGCCTGCCAATATTCCGCAGCCAGAGTCGCGTCATAGGTGCATACATCCGAATATCTGGTCTGATCCTCCGCATAGTCGGATCCGTCCGGGCCAGTCGCGAAATCCATCGGGACAGCCGTATAAGTAGCCTTGGAACCATCCTTAAGAACGTCAGCGGTGATCGACTCACGGTCAATCGCCATCGTCAGAGCCATACGGATGTTCAGGTTCGCCAGCTCCGGAACTGCGTCCATATTCGGGCTGACATACCACAGATAGCCGGCGCCAATGCTGTCAAACTCCGGATCATCCTCTACCTGCTCAACCTGATCGCCGTTTACCAGCGTGATATCCAGATCGCCTACCTGATAGCTCATCAGAGCCTGCTGGGAATCCTGGATCACCTGATAGCTCAGTCCGCCAAGAGACACACGGTCTGCATCCCAGTAATCCTCATTCTTTACCAGTTCAAATGCGGTAGCTGCCGGCTCGTAATCGGTCAGGATAAAAGCGCCGTTGGAAAGCACGGTATCCGGGCTGGTGCCGAAGGTATCGCCGCAGGACTCACAGAACTCCTGGTTAACCGGATAGAAGGTCGGGAAATACATCAGTGACAGGAAATAGCTGACCGGAACATTCAGCTGTACTTCCAGTGTCTGGTCGTCCACAGCTGTCACGCCAAGCTCACTCTTGTCCATCTCGCCCGCGATAATCGCTTCCGCGTTTACGATCTGGCCAATGTCGCTGAGCATGTATGCATACTCAGATGCAATATCCGGATCTACGGCTCTCTGCCATGCATATACAAAGTCAGCCGCTGTCACCTGAACACCATTGCTCCAGTATGCCTCGCGTATATGGAACGTATAGGTCAGGCCGTCCTCTGAAATCTCATAGCTCTCCGCCAGAGCTTCGACTGCCGCTCCGTCTGAATCCATCTGCATCAGGCCGTCCGTATAGTCGGCAATCACCTCGAACGAGGTACCGTCTGTCGCCTGCTGCGGGTCAAGAGACTCGACAGCTGTCTCAATCATGACATTGAGCACAGCGCCTTCAGCCTCCTCGGCAGATACCTGAACACTGCCCATGCTCAGCATCATCGCCGCTGCAAGAGTGATCGAAAGCATCGCTTTCCTCTTTTTCATTTGATTCTCCTCCTTTTCGTTGTCTCACTTCTTAAAGGAAAAGTGAAACAGATTAGAACACGCAAGGCTGCACAGCATACCTGCGCAGCCTTGCGTTTGCTTTACTATAGCACAGCATTAAAGAAAAATCTACCCCTTTTTGAATTTTTTGTGAAAAATCCATTCTGGATTTCATGAAAATCCTATTGACAGAACCACGTTTCTGTGTTATAAATTTAAATCGTGGCAAGCGAGTTGCCTCATAGGGGTTTGGTCAAGTGGTATGACAGGAGTCTCCAAAACTCTTAGTGGGAGTTCGATTCTCTCAACCCCTGTATAAAAGTCTCGGAATAAGTTCCGGGACTTTTTTTCAATAATACCTTGTATTCACGGAAAAGCCGACATAATATCTACTTCTCCTGTGATGGCTCTATAGCTATCATAAGATCCGGATAAATACCAGAAGGCACCGATTCTGTAAATGGATATTTCGTTACATCATCCTTTTCAAAATTATAAACAATTACAGTCCTTGACATCGGATCGACAAGCCAATATTCCCGGACTCCTGCAGACCGATATTTAAAAAGCTTTATCCCATAATCCATTTTCACGCTGCCAGGCGAAACCACCTCGATCACCCAGTCCGGTGCGCCGGCACATCCGTAATCCGTCAGCTTATCTGTATCACAGATAACAGAAATATCTGGTTCAACATAATTCTTATCATCTTTATTTAACCGAACCTGAAACGGTGCCTCATAGACCTCACATCCGCCATGTTTCGCATCAATATAATTTCCAATTATGCGGGAAAGTCTTCCGGTAATGCGCTGGTGTTCACGCATCGGAGGAGCCATGTAATAAATCTGGCCGTCAATCAGCTCCGCACGAACTCCATCCGGTAAATCATTAATATCATCAATAGTATAATCCTCTTTTTCAAGCGCCAAGGGTGACCTCCAAATTATAACTTCTGCTGTTTTTCACTGCACAGATGATTCATGACAAAATTTTCCCGATCGCGTCCCGCACACCACGCACGCCGATCAACTGGATCCCTTCCATTTTCTTTAGCTGTTTTTTACAAGCCTCAGGCAAAATGACCGTCGTAAAGCCCAGACGGGCAGCCTCCCGGACACGCTGTTCCGCCATCGAAACGGATCGCACCTCACCGCTTAAGCCCACTTCTCCGAAAGCAATGGTTTTTTCATCGATCGGCCGATCCTGCATACTGGACGCGATCGCAAGTACGATCCCCAGATCCAGAGCCGGCTCACTCATGCGAATGCCGCCCGCAATATTGACATATGCGTCGCAGGAAGAAAGGCGCATGCCCACGCGCTTTTCCAGAACCGCGATCAGCAGATTCACCCGGTTCAGGTCCGTGCCTGCCGCCGTGCGGCGCGGATAAGCCAGATTCGTCTTGCACACCAGTGCCTGTACCTCCAGAAGTACCGGGCGTGTGCCCTCCATGGTACAGGCCACGATGGATCCGGAGGCTCCCTCCGGTTTTCCTTCCAGCATATATTCGGACGGATTCGGGACCTCCGCCAGACCTTCAGAACGCATTTCAAACACACCGATTTCGTTTGTCGAACCGAAACGGTTTTTCGCGCTGCGCAGAATCCGATAGGACGCATAGCGATCACCCTCACAGTAAAGTACCGTGTCCACCATATGCTCCAGTACACGAGGACCGGCAACCACGCCTTCTTTGGTCACATGACCGACCACAAAGATCGTAATATTCATTCCTTTTGCGATCTGCAGCAGGATGCCGGTACTCTCCCGCACCTGTGAGACGCTCCCAGGCGCAGAAGCCACGTCTTCATGATACATGGTCTGTATGGAGTCGATAATAGCAATATCCGGCTTCTCTGTGGAAAGCGTTTCACGGATATCAGAGAGATTCGTTTCGCAGAAAATTTTCAGGTTCCCAGAAAAATCTCCCATCCGCTGCGCGCGCATGCGGATCTGCTGCGGCGATTCCTCCCCTGAGACATAGAGAACCCGGCGTCCGTTCGACGCAAGGTTCCTGCACATCTGCAAAAGCAATGTCGATTTTCCAATTCCCGGATCCCCGCCCAGAAGCACCAGGGAACCCTGTACGATTCCCCCGCCAAGCACACGGTCAAACTCGCCCATACCTGTCGTGATACGGGATTCCTCACTGAACTCAATCTCGGAAAGCGTCCTGGGCTTTGCCGAAAGCTCCCGGCGCACCGCGCCGGAAGCCGCTTTTTTACTCACTGTCTTTGGTTCTTCTGCAAAGGTATTCCACTCTTTGCATGCCGGACACTGCCCCATCCATTTCGAGGACTCATAGCCACAGCTCTGGCAGAAAAATACGGTCTTTGTCTTTGCCATCTCATTCATTTCCTCTGTCTTGCAATGTCGGCCTGAAAGTCCGCTGCTTCGCGGAAGTAAATTACAGTTTCACGACCTTTACCGACACCGGACCGGCAGCAGCGCCGGTTTCCACACTGAGCACAAGCTTTCCGCCCATACTGGTCGTCACCACACCTACATTCACATCCTGCAGATAAACCTTGTACTGAGCGTCTTCTTCCATCCCCAGAATGATCTGGGCATCCTTCTCTCCTTCTACTTCAAAGGAAACGCCATTTCCAGTCGCGTGGAAATGATGTACCGTTGTCCCCGGGACAGACTCGTACACAAACAGACCGTTGCGCTCAAGCCTGGTAATATCTGTGAACGTTTTTACCTTGTACAGATCCCCATCGTGTTCATAATCATACTTTTTAGATTTCTCAGAAAGCACGTAATTGCCAAAGCTGAGTGTGCCATCCTCTTCCGTGCAGATAAGCTCCGTAATTCCTGACATACGAAAATGCCCTCCCTAATTATGTATTTCTCTCGCCCAGAGATGTTTTTCGTCTCTGTGAATAAGATATGGCGGACAGCCTCTTCGTGTGCTGCCCGCAGCCCCATGTAAAGCGGCAGTCCTCTAACTGGTACGACAAAAAAACGCCGCATGATGCTTCACTATAGCATAAAAAATCGTCAAATTCCAGCAGTAGTTTTCATCCCTGCGTCCGAAAAACTACCGTTCCCTTCTCGACGCCTACGCTCACAGAATCTCCCGCTTTCACCCGGCCGGAGAGGATTTCCTCCGCGAGGGGATCTTCTACCCGGTTCTGCACTGCGCGGCGCAGCGGTCTGGCCCCGTACTTCGGATCATTGCCTTCTTTCGCGATCAGCTGCTTCAGGGCAGCACTGAAGCTCAGCTTCAGGCCAAGCTGTTCATTTCCACGCTTTTTCAACTCTTCCAGCAGCAAATTGGTGATTTCACGCAGGTTTTCCTCTGAGAGCGAATGAAATACGATCGTCTCATCTATCCGGTTTAAAAACTCCGGTTTGAAGATCCTGCGCACTTCCTCCATAACACTGCTTTTCATCGTCTCATAATTTTTCTTTGCGTCATCCCCGGCGCCAAATCCCAGATGCTTGGGCGCGATGATTGACTGCGCGCCGGCATTTGAAGTCATAATCAGGATCGTATTTCTAAAATCAATCTTACGTCCCTGCGCATCCGTGATATGCCCCTCGTCCAGCACCTGCAGCAGGATATTGAAAATATCCGGATGTGCCTTTTCAATCTCGTCAAAGAGAACCACCGAATAAGGATTCCGGCGCACCTTTTCACTGAGCTGACCGCCCTCGTCGTATCCGACATATCCCGGAGGAGAACCGACCAGTCTGGATACGCTGTGTTTTTCCATATACTCTGACATATCTATCCGGATCAAAGAGTTCGGCGTGCCGTAGACCAGGTCAGCAAGTGCCTTGGACAATTCCGTCTTGCCGACGCCCGTTGGTCCGAGAAAAAGGAAGGAACCAATCGGGCGATTCGGGCTTTTCAGTCCGGAACGGCTTCTGCGCACAGCTTTCGCTACGGACACCACCGCTTCATCCTGGCCAATCACGCGGGAATGAAGAAGCTTTTCCAGCTTAAGCAGCTTTTTCCCTTCCTGATCCGCAATCTTTTCCACTGGTATTTTAGTCCAGACAGAGACAATATGCGCAATGTCATCCTCCGTCACAGAACGGGTTTTGCCATTTCGCGCGGACAGCCTCCGGTCTTTTTGCCGGCGCAGCTTTTTCCCCAGCTGCTCCATCTCTTCGTGCGTTATCTTCGCTTCCTCAAGGTTGCCTTCCTTAAGCGCCTCTTCCCGTTTCTGGGATAACGCGTCGTACTGTTCCTGCAAAGCAGAGATAGAAGATCCGGCCTGATAATATCCAAGCTGGCTTCGGGCGCAGGCCTCGTCAATCAGGTCAATCGCCTTATCCGGCAGATAACGGTCATTAATATAACGTTTGGAAAGCTTTACGGCAGCCTCCAGAGCCTCATCCGTAATCTTTACGCTGTGGAATTCCTCATATTGATGGCGCAGCCCGCGCAGAATTGCCGTGCTTTCCTCTTCGGTCGGCTCTTCCACCATGATTGGCTGAAAGCGGCGTTCCAGCGCACTGTCTTTTTCAATATATTTACGGTATTCGTCAATCGTAGTCGCTCCGATCATCTGCAGTTCCCCACGGGAGAGCGCCGGCTTAAGGATATTAGAAGCATCCAACGCTCCTTCCGCGCCTCCGGCTCCTATGATCGTATGAAGCTCATCTACAAAGAGAAGAATTTCTCCGTCTTCTGTCACCTCGTTGATGATGCGCTTGATCCGCTCTTCAAATTCTCCACGATATTTGCTTCCGGCAACCATGGCCGCCATATCAAGCGTCACAACACGTTTTTTCTGCATGGGTCTGGGGACTTCGCCATTGACAATTTTCTGCGCCAGTCCTTCCACAATTGCTGTCTTTCCTACGCCAGGTTCCCCGATCAGACAGGGATTGTTTTTTGTCCTGCGGCTCAGAATCTGGATGATGCGCTCCGTCTCCATTTCCCGGCCTACGGTAATATCCAGCTTATGCGCTGCGGCAAGAGCCGTCAGATCCCGGCTGTATTGATCCAGCATCGGCGTCTGGCTCGCGCTGCCGCCTTCAGAGCGGATCTGGCGCACAAAATCCCGGTATTTCTCTTCCGGGATCCCGGTTACTTCCACCAGATCGGAAAACAGCTTCTGCAGGTTGATCTTCATTGTATGGAGCAGTCTGGTCGCCACACACTCAATATCCTTGAGCATAGCCAGCAGAATGTGCTCCGTCCCGATCTCCCGGTTATCAAAAAAATGTGCAAGCTCATCGCTCTCCTCTAAAATCGAGCGGGCACGGGGCGTGAGACCTTCCGGCTCCTTCAAAACCGTACCGCCCTCAGGCGCGATCAGCTGGTCAATCAGCTCCATAAGCTTCGCTTCTTCGACATGATTCTCCCTCAGAATCACACCCGCGGAGCCATGCTCTTCCTGGAGAAGCCCAATCAGCAGATGCTCCGAGCCAATATAATTGTGTCCGCAGCGCTTTGCGGCGCGTTCCGCAAGCCTCTGTGCCGTCACTGCACTTTCTGAGAATTGATATCGCATAAAAACCTCCAAACGCGAAATGTCTTATTCCACTGGAAGATTCGCCGAAAGCAGTTCTCCATAGATTTCATCTACCATCGTGTGAATCTCTTCTCTTGGGATGTTTTTACAAATACTTTTCGCCAGCATAACGCGCAGTCTCTGCCTGAGCTCTTCCCTGGCCTGCTCGCAGTCATTGCTGAGCGCGATTACCGCGCCGCGCCTCCGGTCAATCGTTACAAAACCTTCCTCTTTCAGGACCGAATATGCTTTATTTACCGTGTGCATATTGATGCCGATATCACCGGCAAGCTGGCGCACGGACGGAAGCGGATCTCCCTCCTGAATCATGGATCTGGCGATCATCATCACGATCTGATTCCGAAGCTGCATGTAAAGAGCCTCTTCACTCTGAAAATCAATCTCTATCAGCATTGTCTGCTGCCTCCTCCTGCGTCTTTACAGGTCGATAAAATCGATCCCTACTTCACCGTCATCTTCTCCGCCATCCACCGGCGGTTTTCTTCTCGGTTCATAGCGGGCCGTCTCCTGAGAAGGCGCATATTCCGGCATCTGTCTGGTCTGTTTTCTGGCTTTTGATGGCTTCGGCACAGTCGTTGGATCATCCGTCATCCTCGTAACCGTGGCCGGCTCTTTCTCATAAAAGGTATCTCTGCCGGTCCGGTCAAATTCATCTGGCTCACTATACGCGGCCGACGCCGGCTCGCCAGAAATACGTGTGGAAAAATTCTCCCGTTCCGTTGAAGTCTGCCTGGAGCCTGTCTCAACTATAACTGGTTTTTCCTTTTTTTTCTTCTTTTTCTTTTCAGACTTTTTCTTTTCGGATTTTTCCTCCGCCCGATCCGGCTCTCGTTCCTCCGGCTCCAGAGAGTAGCCCATCTCCCGGTAAGCATTCAGTTCCGATTTCCGGTCGCTGTTTTTCAGAAGAAGATTAATCACGGTAAACAAAAGCACAACGCAAAGACCGATCATCCCATAGAGAATCTTCATCAAAAGGTTCACGCGGTCGCGGTAGGAGCTTGTCTCCGATTTCAGTGTCGCTATGGTATTTTGCGCCTCTTCCAGAGTTTCGCGCGCAACACTCACATAGCGTGGATCCTCTGTCTCGGCCTCTGTCTCAGTCTGTGCCTCCGTCTGTACTTCCGTCTCTGTCTGGGCTGCCGCCTCACCTTCTTCCGCGGTAACATTGAGATAGTACGTATAAGCATCGCCATTTTCCGCGACTACAACAATTGATACCGTCGTTGCTCCATCAACCAGATCCTGTCCGGAAATGCTGTCGACATAAGCGGCACTGTTACTGGTCGTCGGGGAAAGTGACAGATAAGTCGTCCCTGCCGGGACTGTGACATCATAAACAGTCGTCCCATAAGCAAACTCCGGTGATACCACTGCTCCTTCTGTCGTAATTCCGAGCGAGGAGAGGGAGTTGTCCGCGGAAAGGCTGTCAGCCTGCGCCGTTACCTCTCCAAAGAGGAGCAAAAACGCCAGAAGCAGCGTTAGAAACGTATTTTTGTTTATCTTCAGAATCTTCATTACTTATACTCCTTTTTCTGTCTGGCGCCTATGCCTCGTCAATCGCCTTTCCAATATCATGACGGAAATATTTGTTCTCAAAGGAAATCCATTCCACGGCCTTATACGCGTTTGCCCGGGCATCCTTCAGATCCGTCCCCTTCGCGGTCACACCAAGCACCCGTCCTCCGTTCGTCACAATACGCCCGTCTTTTTTCGCGGTACCCGCGTGAAATACGTAATAGCCGTCCCTGTCCTTAAAGGTATCCAGACCGTCAATTATTTTCCCCTTCTCGTACTGAACCGGATAACCGTCCGAGGCAAGCACAACGCAGACCGCGGCATTGTCCTCAAACTCCAGGCTGACCTGATCGAGCGTACCGTCCACGCAGGCCTCAAATACTTCAATAATGTCTGTTTTCATACGCGGAAGCACGACCTGCGCTTCCGGATCTCCGAAGCGCGCATTGTATTCCAGCACCTTCGGCCCATCAGCGGTCAGCATCAGTCCAAAGAAAATAACGCCCTGAAACGGTCTTCCCTCCGCCGCCATCGCATCGACAGTCGGCTGATAAATGGCTTTCTGACAGTATTCATCAATCTCTTTTGTGTAAAACGGGCTCGGTGAAAAGGTCCCCATTCCGCCGGTGTTTAATCCGGTATCGCCGTCCCCGGCGCGCTTGTGATCCTGCGCGGAGGTCATGGTGCGAATCGTCTTGCCATCCACAAAAGAAAGCACCGATACCTCTCGTCCGGTCAGGAACTCTTCAACCACCATACAGTTTCCGGCGCTGCCGAATTTTCTGTCCAGCATGATTTCCCGTACACCAGCCTGCGCTTCCTCCAGAGTATTGCAGATCAGTACACCCTTGCCCAGTGCCAGGCCGTCCGCTTTCAGCACGATCGGAAATTTCGCCGTTTCCAGATAACGGAGCGCCTCATCCGCATCCGTGAAGCTTTCATACGCAGCCGTCGGGATTCCATACTTTTTCATCAGATCTTTTGAGAAAGCCTTAGACCCTTCGAGAATCGCCGCGTTCTTTCTCGGACCAAAGACCCGCAGGCCCTCTGCCTCAAAGACATCCACAATTCCCCCTACCAGAGGGTCATCCATGCCGACCACCGTCAGGTCAATCTGCTGTTCCTTCGCAAAAGCCGCGAGACGGTCAAACTCCATCGCCTTGATCGGTACGCACTCGGCAAATTCCTCGATCCCGGCATTTCCCGGCGCGCAGTAAATCTTTTCTACTTTGGGACTCTGAGCGATTTTCCACGCGATCGCGTGCTCTCTGCCGCCGCTTCCAACAATTAAAATTTTCATAAGTCCTCCTGATTGTTCTTTTCGTAACTGTTTGTCCATTCGCAACTACAAAGAATCTTCTGTGAACAATAAAGTGCATGCAGTCTGTCCTGAAGGCCTCAGATACCAGACCAGGGAGCATCTATCCTCAGGAAAGAATCACCCGGCCGTCGGTCACCTGCACCCGACCATTCGCGATCAGATCGACCGCCTTTGGTAAAATAACCCACTCCGCTTCTTCCATCACTCTGCGCTGCAGAATTTCCGGGGTATCCGTCTGCCTCACTTCGACTGCCTTCTGTAAAATAATCGGTCCCGTGTCAGTGCCTCCGTCTACAAAATGCACGGTTGCTCCGGTCACCTTTACTCCACGCGCAAGCGCCTGCTCATGTACCTTCAGTCCATAACAGCCCGTCCCGCAAAAAGAGGGAATCAATGCCGGATGAATATTGATGATCCGATTTGGAAAAGCGTCTACAACGCACGGCGGTATCACAACCAGGCAGCCGGCCAGCACCACCAGGTCCGCGCCTGATTCCTTTAAAAGGGAAAGCAGCGCGGCATTGAACGCTTCCGGCTGCGGGTACTCTCGTCTTGTAATACAAGCGGTCGGAATCCCGGCTTTTTTTGCCCGCTCCAGAGCATATGCTTTTGTACTGTTGCTGATTACACGGACAACTTCCGCGTTTGTAATCTTCCCATCCGCAATCGCGTCCAGGATAGCCTGCAGATTTGTGCCGCCGCCGGATACCATCACCGCTACCTTCAGCATAAGTCTACTCCTTTTTCTCCGGCCGTGATCGTTCCAATTTCATAAACCGTCTCGCCTGCAGCCTGGATCGCGGCCTTCGCCGCCTCCACATCCGCCGGATCAACAGCTACGACCATGCCGATGCCCATGTTATAGGTATTATACATCATATATTCTTCAATTTCACCTTTTTTCTGCAGCAAATCAAAAATTGCCGGAACCGGATAGCTGTCTTTACGAATCACAGCGCGCCTGCCTTCCGGGAGCATACGCGGCACATTTTCATAAAATCCGCCTCCCGTGATATGGCTGCATGCTTTCACACGGATACCGGCTTCTTTTACATTGCGAAGCGCTTTTACATAAATCCGGGTTGGAGTCAGCAGCGTCTCTCCCAGCTTGCCGCCCAGCTCCTCATAATATGTGTCTAAGGCTTCCTTCTCCATCGGAAATACCTTGCGCACCAGAGAGAATCCATTGCTGTGTACGCCGGACGAAGCAATACCAAGGAGAATGTCCCCGTCTTTTAAATCCGCACCGGTGATCAGATCCTTCTCATCCACCACACCGACCGCAAAGCCGGCCAGGTCATACTCATCCTCCGGCATCAGTCCCGGATGTTCCGCCGTCTCCCCGCCGATCAAAGCGGCGCCGGACATCTCGCAGCCCTTTGCCACGCCGCCGACAATTTCCGCGATCTTCTCAGGATAGTTTTTCCCACAGGCAATATAATCCAGGAAAAACAGCGGTTCTCCGCCCGCGCAGGCAATGTCGTTGACACACATCGCCACGCAGTCAATCCCGATCGTATCATGCTTGTCCAGCAAAAACGCCAGCTTCAGCTTTGTGCCAACACCGTCTGTGCCAGAGACAAGTGTCGGCTTCTCCATCTGTTTGATCTTTTCCATTGAAAACGCGCCGGAAAACCCACCGATGTTGGTCAGCACCTCCGGGCGCATCGTTTTCCGGATATGTTCTTTCATCAGCTCCACGGACCGGTATCCGGCTTCAATATCTACCCCTGCATTTTTGTAATCCATCTTTTCCTCCACTCGTATCAATTGTCAGTTTCATACGCGGCGCAGCTGTCCGCAGTCAATAAGCCTTATGTCCGACCTCCTGCAGTCTCGCGTCCTTCGCCTCAACCTGTTTTTTCAATTCGCCGGCATAATCCTTTACCTTCTGCAGAAGCTCCGGGTCTGATATTGCAAGCATCTTTGCCGCAAGAATCGCAGCGTTCGCTCCGCCGTTAATTGCCACAGTCGCCACCGGGATCCCCGTGGGCATCTGGACAATTGAGTACAGAGAGTCCCTGCCTCCGAGGGATGTCGTATGCATGGGAATACCAATCACCGGCATCGGGAAAATCGCCGCGCACATCCCCGGCAGATGAGCAGCCATACCCGCTCCGGCGATAATCACCTTGAAACCCTTCGCCTCCGTGCTTTTCGCGTATTCAAAAAACACATCCGGCTCACGATGCGCCGAAATAATCGTCATTTCATAATCAATGCCAAATTTCTCCAGCATGTCCGCTGCTTTGCTCATCACAGGCATATCAGAATCACTGCCCATTACAATGCCAACCTTTGCCATACTATTTTGCTCCTTTCTCGTTTTCGTCCATCTTACCGATTATTAAACGGATTGTCAATTGAATTATCATATAACAAAGTTATAATCATCCGGGAGATTCTGCATATTTTGCTGCGGACTCCACTGATTCAGCTGGCTGTACACGTATTCAAAATCCGGTGTCCCCATAAGGTCATATGGAGTGGCCTGGTATACGTAGTAATTCAGCCAGTTCGTATACAGATTATTGGCATGGGAACGCCACATCAGCAGGGGCTTGACGGAGGGATCATCGTTCCTGTAATAATTTTTCGGAATCTCAATCGGCAGATTTTTGTCCAGATCTCTGTGGTACTCTCCATCAAGAGTCACACGGTCATATTCGGGGTGACCCATGATAAAAATTTTGCGGCCGCCGTCCGCCATCGCCAGAAAAAGACCTGCTTCATCGGACTCCGCAAGAATCGTAATTTCCTTTACCTTGCGGATCTCTTCAATCGGCACCTCCGTGTGGCGGGAATGCGGAGCCAGAAACATATCATCAAACCCTCTCACCAGCGGGATTTTGCGGTTTTTCACTCGGTGCCAGAAAAGGCCGAACATTTTCTTATCCAGCCGCCGCTTAGGAAGTCCGTAATGATAATAAAGCCCCGCCTGCGCGGCCCAGCAAAGATAAATCGTGGAGGTCACATGCATGTTGGTCCACTCCATGATTTCCGTCAGCTCCTGCCAGTAATCCACCTCCTCAAACTCCATCAGCTCCACCGGCGCGCCTGTAATAATCATCCCGTCAAAGCGCTGATTTTTAATATCAGAAAACTCGACATAAAACTGATTCAGGTGGCTCAGCGAGGTATTTTTCGCCTCATGGGAGCTGACCTTCACAAAAGTCACCTCGACTTGAAGAGGTGTGTTAGACAAAGAGCGCAGAAGCTGCAGCTCTGTCTCCTCCTTTAACGGCATCAGATTCAGAATCGCGATGTGAATCGGACGGATATTCTGATGAACCGCCAGGTTTTCATCCATCACAAAAATATTTTCCCGTTCCAGTATTTCCTTCGCAGGAAGGGAACTCTGTACTTTTATCGGCATGCCTGCTTTCCTCCTTCACCCAACATATCCTGATCTGCGGATTATATCCAGGAATCTGGTCCGCAGGTTTGAACATCAAATTTCATTCGCAGATTTGATACGGAAATTTACCCGGCTTCCTCCGCAGAACCGCACATGGCCAGAAAATCCGTCTCAGAAAGGATCGGAACCCCCAGCTCCTTTGCCTTGCGGTTTTTCGAAGAAGAGGACATGGTATCATTGTTTATCAGAAAATCCGTTTTCCCGGTCACAGATCCGGTCACCTTTCCGCCCCGCTCTTCAATGAAAGTCTTTAATTCCGCGCGATTCGCGAAATGCTCCACACTGCCCGTGACGACAAATGTTTTCCCGGCCAGGCTCTGTGCCGTGTCGTCAGAAGCAGGCTTTTCGATCTGCAGCTCTCCAAGCAGCGCGTCCAGCGCCTGCCTGTTCTGCCCGTTTGCAAAATAGTCTACGACCGAAGCCGCTATTACGCTGCCCAGACCTTCGATTTCAGACAGTTCTTCAACAGATGCTGCTCGTATCCGTTCCAGATCATAATCAAAGAACCGGCAGATCAGCTTCGCGTTCGCCACTCCGATATTAGGAATGCCAAGGCCGTATAACAGTCTGGGAAGCGTCGTGGTGCGGGCTTTTTCAATGTTCCGCGTCAGGTTATCACAGGATTTTTCACCAAATCCTTCCATTTCGACAATCTCATCCCTGAAGTCAGAAAGATGGAAAATATCCGCAAAGGAATGAAGAAATCCTCGTCCGATCAGTTTCTCCAGAGTCGCCTCAGAAAGTCCCTCGATGTTCAGCGCATCGCGGCTGACAAACAACGTATAAAGCTTGATTTTTTTCGCGCTGCAATCCTCATTTACGCAATAAAGGGTTTCCACCGCCTCGCCCTGAGCAGAAGGAGCTCCTTCGTCTCCTTTCGCGTCACGCTGCCCCATCCGCCGGATCTGCGTCGGTCCGCCGCAGGCCGGACAGATGGCCGGAATTTCCAGATTACCGCTTCTGGTCAGGTTTTCCGCGATCTGCGGGATAATCATGTTTGCCTTATACACTACAATGCGGTCGCCAATGCCCAGCTGCATCGATTTCACGATGCTCAGATTGTGAACACTCGCCCGGCTGACCGTGCTGCCCTCCAGCTCAACCGGTTCAAAAAGAGCAACCGGATTGATCAGGCCCGTCCTGGACGGACTCCACTCAATCCCCGTCAGAATGGTTTCTCTGGTCTCATCCTTCCATTTGAAGGCAATCGAGTCGCGCGGGAATTTTGCCGTGCGCCCCAGAGACTGACCGTAGGAAATATTGTCATAAATCGCCACCAGTCCGTCTGAAGGCACCTCGTAATGCTGTATTTTTTCAGCAAAATATGCCACCGCATCCGGCACCCCGGCTGCGGTCACTTTTCTGTATTCGACCGTTTCAAAGCCCTGAGACTTCAGCCATTCCATCTGGCTGCCGCGGGAATTCTCAAAATCCACGCCATCTGCCCTCACCAGAGCAAACGCGAAAAAGCGCACCTTCCGTTTCGCCGTAATCTCATTGTTCAGCTGGCGCACTGACCCGCTGCAAAGGTTTCTCGGATTTTTATAGCGGGCGTCCGCGTCCGAAATTTCTTCATTAATTTTCTCAAAATCCGGGTAAGTGATGACCGCCTCTCCCCGCAGAATGAGTTCCCCCTGATAAGGAATCCGCAGCGGAATGTTCTGGAAAACCTTCGCGTTGTTGGTGATTACCTCACCGATTTCTCCGTTGCCGCGCGTAACCGCTTTTACCAGGCTGCCCTCCTGATAGGTCAGCACCACCGTCAGTCCATCCAGCTTCCAGGAGAGCAGAATCTCATGATCTCCCGCGAAGGCAGCCAGATCTTCCGGTGATTTCGTCTTATCCAGAGAAAGCATCGGCGACTCGTGCCGCTCCTTCGGCAGAGAATCCAACGCCTCATATCCGACCGTCACCGTCGGACTGTCTGCCATGACAGTCCCTGTCTCCTTTTCCAGGCTCAAAAGCTCGTCGTACAGGCGATCGTAATCCAGATTACTCATAATCTCGGTATCATCCTGGTAATATGCTCTGGACGCTTCTTTTAATATTGCGGAAAGTTCCTTCATCCGCTCCAGTTTCTGATCCATATTGTTTCACCGAATCCTTATTCTATTTCACTAACCACTGCCAGCTATCTGGAAACCTGTTTCAGCAATGCAGCAGTTTCCTCAGGAGTCAGAGGTCGGTATGTGCCCGGTCTCAGTTCTCCCAGCTCCACATTCATCACGCGTACGCGGATCAATCTTGTCACACGATAGCCAAACACGCTGCACATGCGGCGGATCTGTCTGTTCAGCCCCTGCGTCAAAATAATACGAAACCGCCGTCCATCAACGGGGAAAACCTCACAGGGACGCGTCCTGACACGCAGTTCCTTCAGATAAACTCCTTCCGAAAGGCCACGTAGAAAATCAGGGCGGATCTCGTGATCCACACTCACCAGATATTCCTTTTCATGATAATTGGCCGCCCGCATGATTTTATTCACAAGGTCGCCGTCATTCGTCATCAGAAGGAGGCCTTCCGAATCCTTGTCCAGCCTTCCGGCGGAAAAAACTCTCTTTGGATAATCAATCAGATCGTAGATCGTCGTATCCCCCCAGGCGGTGTCCGTCGTACAAACCACTCCTCTGGGCTTATGAAAAGAAAGCAATACTCTCTCTCTTTCGCGCTCGATCACGCCTCCATCCACGCATACCGTCTGGGATAAAAAGACTTTTTCTCCCGTAAAAGCCCTCCGCCCATCCACCGTCACATGTCCTTCATCAATCAGCCGGTCGGCCTCACGCCTGGAACAGTATCCCGCGTCGCTCAAAAATTTATTCAACCGTACCGGTTCGTCTGTAAATGTCTTTTCCCCCTGTGTCAGCATGAGTCCTCTTTAACATCTTTAAAATCATAAAACAATGGCACCTGGTAGTCACGAGCATCGAAAGTCGTAACCAGCATCGATAACTATACCACATCCCGATTGCAAAGACAAGAGAGCAACGGAATCTCCATTGCTCTCTTATATTTCCTATATTTTCCCTGTCATCCTGTTTCCATCACTCTGTCAGATACTGAGTCATCACATATCCTTCTACCGTACTGCCTGAGGAATCAATATAGGTAATCCTCGACCAGCCATCATCCAGATTCTCCAGAACCTCAACCTGCGAACCGGCCACCAAAGATCCCAGCTTTGTACTCTCGGCGGAAGCCTCACTGCGCACGTTAACACCAGTCGTCGTCTGCATTGTCCCCAGGGTCGCCTCGCTGTCGGAACCGCCAGCGGAATCACCATCTTCAGAGGAGGAATCCGTGGAATCTGTGCCGGATGAAATCGACTCAATATATTTCGCAAGATCCTCGTCCGCCACGCACCGCTCCGTCAATGTATTATTGACATCATTGATCAGCGCCTGCACATCGGCATCTGTCTGACGCTCCAGGATATAGTCCGTAATCTCCGTGGTATAATTCTCACTCGGAAGGACCAGCAAAGTCCCATCTGAATCCGGCTGCATATACATCTGACGCAGCGTCGGAGCCTCCGTCTCAATCCCGTTCAGCTTCATTTCCATATAGACATAAACAACATAAGAGCCATCCGTAACGCCATTTTTTGAATAGGTGATAATGTCGTCATACGACTCCACAGCCTTATCCGTGGCCTCTACCGTAGCACGGGCAGTCTCATCAAAAGTCGTCCCGCATATTTGCTCCAGTGTATCAAAATCAAGATCTCCTACTGCCGTCCAATAAGTCTTTGCCAGGCTCAGCACATCTTCCTGATCTTTCACCAGAGCTTCCACTGTTTCATTCGAAGAATCTGCGTCCTCCGTCTGCGTCTCCGTCTCCTGCACAGTGGTATTATTCTTCGAACTGCCTGATCCGATATGCGTCACAAGCCTGATCGCAAAGAATGCAATTATAATAAGAAGAATCACCGCCAGTCCCAGTAAAATATAGCGGAGATTATCTGAAATCCACTCCCTGATGTTATCCAACATATTCCTATGCCCTCCCTGTCCGTCCGCGCTCGTCACACAATCGTACAATCCGAGAATTCCTGCCATCGGAAATCTGCCGGAAAACACGACTTTTCTGACAATTTAAGCACATGACCGGATCTCTTTCGTATTTTTGAGACAACAGCACATAAACTATATATAAGTTTAGCATATTTACATAAAGATGTAAACACTCATTTCTTAAGGAAATGCTGAAGTGAAAAAGTAAATTCCACTCTGAAAAGCGCAAAAAATTGGTGGTGAT
>JAJBVE010000194.1 GCA_020859995.1 Clostridiales bacterium | reverse complement strand
AAGTATTTCAAAGAGAAGGCAGATGCTGTTTCCGCCGGAATTGAAAATGCTTTTCCGTTTGCCTTCTGAGAAGCGATATTATGCGAAAGAAAACCGCTTCGCGTAACACTCCAGAATCTGGCGATTCTGTCGTTAACTTATCGGGTGAAAACCCGCAAGCGCGTTTTCCTTCCGATAAGTTATATTCAGTAGGAACTCATAAATGAATCGAAAATGAAAAAGGGAGTCAATATGGCTCCTTTTTTTGTCCTCATGCAGAAAAATGCGCCGGGAAGAATTCTCTCGGAAATCTTCTGCCCCTTCTCACTTCCAACTCCGGAGCTTCCACATCAAGAAGTTTCACTGCCGTTTCGATCAGCTGCTCCCGGACAGCAAAGCAATGCCCATTTTCTGAAAGTTTGTTGAGCGTATACATCAGTCCGCTCCGCGAATTGTCCATGATTCGCGTGCGAATCATGGACATAGGCCGCGCCATCGCCGACAGGCGATTTTGCATGCGCGGCTCTCCCGTCCGGATAAAACGATTCTTTTCAATGCCCAGCTTCGACGCAATCGTATCCGCTGTCTTAAAGCTGATTCCCCATATATCATCCGCCAGCTTATACGGATTTTCTTCCACAATCTTAATGCTTTCGTTGCCGTATGTGCGGTAAATCTTCGCGGCATGAGCGGTACTGACATCATTGCTCTGCTAAAAGAGCATGATATTCTTTATCTCTTTCTGCTCCTGCCAGTTATTTTGGTAATGTGCAGCTGATAAAAGCTACGGGTTTCAGTTCCTTTGTCAGTTTCCTGCCTGGCAGAAAGCCTGCGCAGATTATACGTTTATGATCACCTCCTGAATTTGCGTTCTGCCATGTTCTACTCCTTAATCTTTACGTATTTAATATGTCGAATTTTTAAAAGAGTGGTTTTCCATTTGATAAAATATTTGCAATATACATAATTGCTGCTTCATCATGAATCCTCTCTTCTTCTTACATGTTTAATATGTCGGTTTTTTGGGGGCGGGAAAATTATCTGATAAGATTTTTGTATTATTCTGCACTGATTTGTGAAAAGAAAGCGAAGTTTTATGGAATGATTGAAAAGCTTCTTAGAGTAGATAAAGGTGTGATCCTAAAAACTCTTTCTGATAGTTTTTCTACCAGATCAAAAAAATCCGACATATTAGATACAGCAGGAGAATATTCCCCTGCTGCTATGTATTCGAATGTTGTAATCACTGTGCATATGCGGCAAAAAAATCTGTCTGCAGATATAGTGGACAACTCGTTGTACATAAGCTGTAACCAGAAACGAGAGAAAATACTGTCCGTTTAGAGCAGGAGGTGGCCGATATCAAAAAAGGAAAGCCGATTCGAGTGGTTACCCACTATCCCGATTTATACATAGATAAAACCGATGATTTTAAGGCACGTATGGAAGAAGCAAATACTTTTATGGTTTCGCTGGCAGTAAAACACTTGAAATGCTCTCAGGAACAAATCCAGGAAGTCCTCGACAAGCTTACCACGACGGAAGAAAAGTGATAAGATTTACCACGCCTGATCTGTCAGGCGTGGTAGCTTAGTTCATCTTTGCCTCGCTCCCTGATTCCAGGTTGAGTTTCTCTTTCCAGTCCATGATTTTCTTCCAATACCGCATCGGTATTCGAATTTTTCCCTGCTCATACGTCTTATATGCATCCAGCGGAATATCCACCTTTTCTGCAAATTTCCTTTGATTCAATCCCAGTCCCAGCCTCATCTCTTGAAGAAACGTCGAAACATCTGTATTTTCTATAAAGATATGATATTCGTTACAAAAATAGTATTCCGGAAGTTCCATCTCTTTCGCCATCTGTTTCAGCAGATCAATATTCATATTTCCTTCTGATGTCTTTCCACATGCGTAAGCATGCACTGTGTCACGGGAGCATCCTATTCTTTTTGCCAGAGCCGGCTGAGATAATCCCGCTCTCTTCATCTGATATCGAAGTCTTGCGGGAATGGATGTCTTCAAAATGTCCGGATCTGTAAACATTCCTTCAAACACTCTGCTTTTAAGGGATAAAATTGCCTGGTTTGTTTCCGTTACTGTCACATCGGCAAATCCACGCTGTTATCTTTAATTTCAGGCCTGTTAAGTCCGGAAAGCGGGACCATATCCTTTCAGGGAACGGATATCCTGCCCGGAGGGCGAGGATGCCCGCATCCCCAATCTTCGATTGGGGACATACCGCGCCCCGCAATTGGAGGTTGGAGGGTGCGGGCAGGTCGCAACCCCATGAAAAATCGCTTCGCGATGGGGGCTGCTAAGAATAGCCGGATTGGGTATATGCTGCAGAAGAATCATCTGTTTGAGTGGCGCACGATTTACCGCAATATTACTCTTGGGCCTGAGATCAGGCACTGTCTGGATGAAAATACCAGAAAGCGGATCGATCATATGCTCAGAGAATATGGGCTGGACGGGTTCCGCAATGCCCGTCCCAGCGAGCTCTCCGGAGGGATGCGTCAGCGCGCCGCGCTGATTCGCACGCTGGCGAATGACCCGGAGCTGCTTTTGCTTGACGAGCCCTTCTCGGCGCTGGATTACCAGACGCGGCTGAATGTCTGTGACGATGTCGCGGCTATTTTGAAAAAAGAACGGAAAACGGTGCTTCTTGTGACGCATGATCTTTCGGAAGCAATTAGTATGGCTGACCGGATTCTCGTCCTGACGAAGCGGCCGGCACGCATCCAGGCAGTTCTGGATGTGAATTTTTCCGGAGAGAAACTCACTCCATTTGAGCGCCGCAGCGCACCCGAGTTTTCAAAATACTTTCATCTTCTATGGAAGGAGCTGAATGCAGGTGAAGAGTATGAAAATGAAGAGCATAAAGATGAAGAACACGGAAACAGAGAGCGTGGAAAGGAATAGTACAGAAATGAAGAGCCTGGAAACCATGTCTTTCTCTCAAAAGCAGTATCTGAAAAGTCTTGACCGCCGCAGACACAGGATTTGGTCAGCCCGGATTTTGATTTTTATCCTGTTTTTGCTGCTTTGGGAAACGGCTGTACGGCAGGGCTGGATTGACGGCTTTATTTTCAGCAGTCCGTCAAGGGTGGCAAACGCGTTTGTTCGCATGTGGGCGGACGGCAGCATCCTCGTGCACACAAGGATCACGCTTCTGGAGACGTTCGCCAGCTTCGCACTGGTAGTTCTGCTGGGAGTGGGCTGTGCCGTCCTGCTCTGGTACAACCGGGCGCTCTCGGAGGTTTTTGAGCCTTTCCTTGTCGTCCTGAACAGCCTGCCAAAGTCTGCCCTCGCGCCGCTTCTGATTGTCTGGCTCGGCGCGAATCTGAAATCCATCATCGTCTCTGGCGTATCTGTCGCGATTTTCGGAACCATTCTGAACCTCTACACGGGTTTTCGTGAAATGGATCCGGAAAGCAGCAAGTTGATCTATACGCTGCAGGGGACGAAAAAGGATGTGCTGTTTAAAGTACTCCTCCCGGGGACGCTTCCGCTTTTGATCAGCATTATGAAGGTCAATATCGGTCTGTGTCTGGTGGGCGTCGTGATCGGAGAATTTATCGGAGCCAGGGAAGGACTCGGATACCTGATTATCTACTCAAGTCAGATTTTCAAGCTGGACTATTTGATCCTGTCGATTGTGATTTTATGCGTGATCGCGGTGCTGCTCTACGGTATGCTGAGTCTGCTTGAGAAAAAATGCAGCCGCATGGGGTATTGAAAGCGAACGAAAAACTCCACAATGGAAAACAGAGCCATGCCCCTGACAAGAAGAATCCCCGAAGTGTACCCTCACTTTGGGGATTCTTTTCCCTGCTCGCTAATCTCGCTTTTCGCGGTAACTAAGCTGTATCACGAGCCGGCAGTTAATGTATCCACATCTCAAGGGTACATTATATTTGCAGCCATTGTTTTACCCTTTCACTGTTCCCGCGAACATCCCCTGCACCATGTGTTTTATCATAAAAAAATAACAGGTAATAACCGGACGGCTCTTGCCATTTGGACATAAATATGCTATTTTCTTTCTGGTTCGGCGAGTCAGGAATGCCTGTTTTGTAACTACGCCGAACAACATTCATTTTCTTTGCGGAAGCGTAAAAAGGAGGCTCCTTTCATGGAACAGTACCAGGGCAGAGCTATTTATAACAAAATCGCCATTGGAAGGATGTTTTTATACAGAAAAAGTATGATCGCTTTTTCAAAAAGACATGTTGAAGAAGCAGAGACAGAGTCAGAAGTAAAAAGAATGGAAGCCGCGCTGAAGGCCGCGCTCGCCCGTCTGGAGCAGATCTACAAGAGAGCACTGGATGAGGTTGGCGCGGATGACGCGGCTATTTTTGCTGTACATAAAATGCTGCTTTGCGACGAAGATTATCTGGACTTTATACGCAATATGATCCGACATGAACAGGTCAATGCGGAATATGCCGTTGCGTCGGCAGGTGAGCACTTTGCCGAAATGTTTGCCCGGATGGAGGACCGCTATATGCGGACACGCGCAGATGACATCCGGGATATTTCCGGGCAGCTGATCGCGGCACTGTCCGGCGATGGCATCAGGATGCAGGAGCCGGATGAGCCTGTTATCCTGCTGGCAGACAATCTGGCTCCCAGTGAAACGGTTCTGCTGGACAGGTCTAAAATTCTTGCTCTCGTCACGCGTCATGGGCAGGCGGATTCCCACGCCTCATACCTGATCCGCTCTATGGGAATCCCTGCCGTAAGCGGAATTGATTTCCCGGATGAATGGGATGGGCGGACGGCGATTGTCGATGGCGGAGCCGGAGCGGTTATCCTCGATCCGGCTCCGGATACTCTGAAGGAGATGACTGCAAGAATGCAGTTCTATAGCCAGAGACTTTGGAGGGATTAGACCAGCTCCTGGTACGCCTCGACCTGTATCTGCTCGAAGGTGCTCATTCTGTGGTAAATTTCCGCTCCCATATCGATCAGCGGAAACGCGGCAACCGCACCGCTGCCCTCTCCCAGACACATGCCTGCATCCAGGGCCGGTTCTAGGGAAAGCTCCTTCAGAATCCTGCGGGCGGCAGGCTCTTTGGAAACATGAGTAGCGATCATATAATCTCCTGCGGCCGGGCAAAGCCGAGCTGCGAGAAGTGCTCCGACTGAAGAAATAAATCCGTCAATCAATACCGGAATGTGGTGATACGCGCCTCCGAGGAAAAGTCCCGCGATTCCGGCAAGATCAAACCCTCCGACACAGGAAAGGACTGACAGAGGATCTACAGGTGAGCCGGTCAGACCGTAGCGCTCCAGCGCCTCCTGGATCACATGGATCTTTTTATTTAGGCCTTCTGTGGAGAGGCCCGCGCCGCGCCCGGTCATCTCTACGGCGGGAACCTCAAGCAGGGCACTCGCCACAGCGCTGGATGTCGTCGTGTTGCCGATGCCCATCTCTCCGGTCGCGATCAGATCATACCCCTGTTCCTTCAATTCACCTGCCAGCGTGATTCCGGTCATCAGCGCGCGCACGGCTTCTTCCCGAGTCATGGCTGGTTCTTTCGCGAAATTTTTCGTACCATAGGCGATCTTTCGCTTTTCCACACGCGGAGTATCTGTAACCATGCCGATGTCGATCGGGCGGATGTCCGCTCCTGCCAGGCGGCACATGATTGCCGCGCAGGACTGCTCATCTAGAAAATTCTCCGCGACGATCGCCGTCACTTCCTGTCCGGTCTGTGTCACACCTTCTGCTACGATGCCGTTGTCCGCGCACATCGGTACCAGGATTTTTTTCTGTGTACGTATTTCGGGACTATGCTGCGCGGCCGCGATCCGCGCGATCGCGTCTTCCAGCCAGCCAAGGCTGTGCAGAGGCTTTGCAATACTGTCCCAGCGTTTCCGGCAGACATCAGCTGCTGTTGTATCTCCCGGCGTGATTGCTTCTATTACTTTTTGTAAATCTCGTTCTTCCATGTCAATTATCCCTCACTTTAACCTCAATGCTTGTCCCTCAATAAGTTTGATGCTCCCTATGCCTGCATAATAATCTTCGTAACTATTCAGGGCAGTACCTCGCACTTGCTGCGAGGTACGTATGAAAACGTTCATTCTACAGGAAAAAGTCCCATCGCGCAGCGATTTTAAATGGACTTTTTCTCGTAACTGTGAAGGTACTGAACAGTTACGAATCTTCAATTGAGCCAGGCCGGCAGAATCATAAGGAATCCGTCAGAACTACCAACATCATATGACATACTCCGCAGTACTTTTTCAAGTATGTTCTCTGTTATCGGGGCAGTTATACAAATGCAAATGTTATACAGTTACTTCCAAAAGCACCTTATCTCCCAGAATAATTTCTTTGATTCCAATCTCTTTGTTCTTATTAAAACTAAAAGTCAGCAGATAGCCTTTTTTCAGATGAAGACGATCCAAATAACCGCAGAGCTGCTGTTCTCCGGTTTCGTTATATTTCGGGCCGTACCAGATCTTGATCTCAACCACAAATTGTTCTCCCTGGTAATCCACCACGATGTCTGTGCGCTTCGCATCACGAGTCTGGGCCTCCACATAATAATTTCCAGTGCCATTAATGACCGGTTTAAGATACATCAAAAATATTTTTCTCGCGTGCTTTTCGACGAATTTCTGGTCCTTACTGGTATAAATATCTGTATAGTGATCCGAAAATCTACGCAGCAGCGCGTCCATATCCAGTTTTCCTTTTTTAATAAACTCGCTCCGGTTTAACTGCGCATCCCTGCTGGCTGGACTGCCCAGCTTTTCCTCTGAAAGAAAATAATCGTATAACACCACTTCGAAAATCCGATTGGCAACTTCGACATGCCCATTAACCGACTTAATATAATCAAACATTTTCGCCAGATTTAATACCTGATTATAGGCATTAAAAGGGATCGTTTCTCCTTCGAATAAAATACGGTTCAGCATGTCCTTCAGATTCGGATAATCCTCCAGCTGCTTAATCATATCTTCCAGCAAAGGAGTCCGTGTCTGCTGTATGATTTTAACAGCCTCTGTCACTCCATCATGGGTCCAGGCTGCCACACGGTCAGGAAATTTTTCAGTCCCTGTAATTGTTTCATCTAAACGTCTGCAAATGTCCGATACCAAAACCGGATAACCGGATGTATAGTCATAAATCATCTCTGCTATGGCATCAACATCCATCCCGGTATGATAATCCTGCTCATATTCCCGCAGCATGCCGGCTATCTCATCAGTTGAAAAACTCAGATCTTCCTCAAACTCCACTGCTACATTCCAGGGGGAATTGTAAATATGCTCCTCTTCCGGGCGAATCTTCAGTTTCAAATTCTTGATATCGTACACACCAGCCAGTATGATACTTTTAAATGTATAGTCTCTTCCGTCTTCACGCTGAATATATTTATCTCTCAGCATCCCCAGAAACTGCAGCATCAGCTGATTATCTGAAACCTTGTCCACTTCGTCAATCATCAAAATGATTTCCCGGTCGCTTTGGGCACACAGATTTGTTATTCTTTCATCCAGATCCGCCATCGGATCTGTTTCATTAATTTCTCTGCTCCAGTCGATAAGCAGTTTTTCCGGCACATGTTCCAGTCTCAATTCTTTTTTTATATATCCCACAAATCCAGATACCATACGATACTCTGATTCAAAAATACCATCTGCCCAGGCAAAACTTATTTGAAGGCAATAATAATTCTGACGCAGCTTACGAGCCAAAGTACTCAGTGTGGTCGTCTTTCCATATTGTCTGCCGCGGTTAATAGAAAAATATTTGCCCGGCTCTATATATCGCGCAATGATACGATCAATTTTGGGGGAAATATCCACCATATAGTGCTTCTGAGGGTTGCATATTACCGCCGTATTAAATGTTTTCATATTCACGCCTCCGATCTATAATCGGTAGTGTCAAATCCTACCCTATATTTAGTGCCTAAATCCTATAGAAACCTTGAT
>JAJBVE010000220.1 GCA_020859995.1 Clostridiales bacterium | reverse complement strand
GCGGATACTGAATGCCTGAAGAAGAAGAGCCGGTCTTGAATGGTCCGGCTCTCTTTGGCTACATATAAAAAATAAAATAAGGAGCAATGTGGAATGGAAAATGATATGTCTCGGATTATTGTAGAAACGATGGTCAAAAAAGCGTTAAAGGACTTACAGGATTCACCGGAGCGCAGTACGCGGAATCTGGTGGACATGGCTTTGCATTTTTCAGAAGGACGGTTTCAGCGTTCCTTTTTTTCAACAGCTCAGACGATGCTGGAGAATGAACAGAGTTCTTATTACAGGCTGATAAAGGATATTGCCGGGCATGTGGACAGTGAAAAGATCTTGCGCTTTGGAATGAATATAGGGTATAACAGCTGTACCGCGGGTGCCAGACAGATACGGAAAGAAGAAGAAACCTGCGGTTATAATATTCCATGGGCAATTGGGATGGAACTGGATCCGCAGCGTATGCTTGATGATCCGTCAAGCTATCATTCAGTAATTACACAGGGGGAAAAGCTGGGTATCTATACATGGATGCTGTTTGCTCATGGACGGATGCCGGAATGCATGGCTCTGATGGAGGCTCATCCGGATGACGCGTTCATTTTGTTCTGTGAACCGGAAGATGTTTCTCTGGCAGTGATCGACAGCGCTTCGATGGTGGATCAGCTGATGCTGGCTGTTCAATATACAGAGGGGTGTGGGAGAATCTTTGATGAACTCAGGAACAGAAAACTGCTTTATTCTGCGTATCGATATTATACAGACGAAGATGTAGACGAGATTGTCAGCGGTGATTTTTTCAGCAGTGTCGAACAGGTACATCCGGTATTTTCTGCACTGATTGCGAAACCGGACTGTTCAGAATCGGCAAAAGAAAAAGTCACCTCCTATGTAGAATCCGTGCGGAAGGAACAGATATTTGAAACGGTGGTTTTGGAGCTGGGATATGATAATAGCCGGATCGACAGCATTATCTCTGACGAACCGGCTCTGACATTTTTTTATAGCAATGGCTGCCTTTATACGCAACCGAATGAAGAGGAAAGGGAGTCCATGAATTTGTTTAAGAATGATTTGGAACCGATTCTGGAGAAGGCCTTCAAAAAAGGAGCTGCTCGTAAACCAGTTAATATATTATAATAAGAAGGTCTTCTAAATCTTCCTATTGTTAAAACGTTATTCTACCCGTATTGCATTTGGATAAATCTGTGCCAGGGTTTCATCATCATACCAGGAATCCATCAGCTGCTGCCAGCTCTCTGTTGCTTCGATTCCGTTTGCCCGCTCGTCACTGCGCACTAAAGCGGCAGCAGATACGATTCCATCGCACAGGAAGAAGACAATCAGACACCAGGTCAGGAATTTTCCGGGCCGCTTCGGAAATTTTTCAATCCAACTGGAAAGAGGCGGATAGAGCACCCGGATCCAGAGCACAGCAGCAAAGCCCCAGAAGAAACAATATAGCAGATTGATCCTGCCGCCGAGATTGAAAGGAAGCTTGCTGTAATCCCAGAATACCGTGCCAAACACAATCTCGGAGAGGACACTGCAGAGATATTCGTAGACACCGCCCAGAACGGTTCCGGTGATAAACAGGAAACTGTCTGAGCGATCTAGGCAGCGATGTAAAAGAGCGGTAGCCGCTGCGAGCGCAAAACCCCAGACGATGCTGAACTGTCCCCATACCAGGCTGCTTCGGCTCATCCAGATTCCCTGGGTAGCACGGCAAAAAAAGATTTCAAAAACATCCCCGAGTACCGCACCGATAATGAACATCCACACCAGCTTATAAGGTGAACATCCCGCTGCAAATACGGTGGGATCTTTTGCCGCTACGAAAACTTTTTTCTTTTGGGGGTAGGCTTTTTCAATTCTGTGATTGACATGGTCATACAGGCTTCTTCCCAATCTTCGGCTCAGGGAAGTAAACCAGTTATCAATTTCCCTCCATCGGCTGGCATACCGGCTTTTACCATAAATTAAAATCAGGGTAGCCAGAATATCCAGCAGGGAAGCGACGATACAGATCCATACTACCAGCCTGTCAATAAAATCCGGCATCAGACGGAACAGATCAATAATCAGCTCATTGCCCCATAACATGCAGACGGTGCCAAGTGCTCCCCAGGCAAGGGATACCGGAAGACAGATGTAGCCGTCAAGGTTCCATTTGACTTTGGAATAATCCCACCAGCGTTCGTGATAAGCAATCTCGATGAAATGACCGGCAATCCATTCGACTACCGTTGCAATTACCGTGGCTCCGCAAAACAGCCAGAATGGAGTCAATTCCTGCCCGATTACAGTAATTAATGCCATCGTGATACCGTAGCTGATGCAAAGCGGCGCATTGATCACACCGCGGTTTGTCATTTGTTTCTTTTTTAATGCTGCGATGACGGTTTCCAGCACCCATCCCAGAAAGGAATAGATAAAAAACAGCCAGATAAGCTCATACCCGCTATAGACCATAATTGTTTATCTCCGTAATCGAATAAGAGACGGCAAGCCGCCTCCCACCCGATTCTGCTTATATATGAAAGCGAATACACAGGAAACGACATTAGTTATTCTCTATTATTAGCGTTTCCTTTCTGTTTTCACCTTGCTCTTTGGATTTGCTTCCCAGATTTCATCTGCCGTGTTTTTCCAGGCATCTGCGTATGGCGTCGTTTTGTCGCAGAGATCGTCAACCGCTTCCGGGCTCTGGTAATCGGTATTGACAGCATTTGTTTCCTTCACCATTGCACGCAGGCGTTCCGGATTTTCAAGCATCGGACAGGGCCGCATCATGTTATCATTGAACGGCTGATTATCATGGTATGCCTGGAAGAGCGGACTCTTCAGGGCTTCCTTCAGGGTCGTGTTCTTGATATTGCAGTTGGAATAGTGTATGAAGACGCAGGGCTCCACATCGCCTTTTGCATTAATATGGAGATAATACCGTCCGCCTGCAACGCAGCCGTGTACAAATTCCGCGTCATTCTGGAAATCCAGCGTAAAGATAGATTTTGTGCTGCGAAATGCACGAATCTGTTCATACATTTTTTTGCGCTGTTCTGGTGTGGGCAAAAGTGCTGTTGACGCATCATTCCCGACCGGCATATAGTGGAAAAACCATGCGAAGAGTGCGCCGCAGTTGACCAGCGTATCAAAGTATTCTTCACTGCTGACGCTGTCTATATTTGCAGAAGTATAGCAGGTGGAGACGCCAAACGGGAGTCCGCGATCCTTCAAAAGCTTCATGGAATGCATTACTTTCTGGTAAATGCCATCACCACGGCGCCCGTCATTTGCTTCTTCAGAGCCTTCCAGACTGAACGCCGGGATAAAATTTTTTACTCTCAGAATCTCATCACAGAATTCTTCATCGAAAAGTGTTCCGTTTGTAAATGCCAGAAATTCGCAGTCCGGATGCATCTCACAGAGCTTAATGATATCTTTCTTGCGCACGGTCGGCTCGCCGCCGGTATAGATGTACATATAGACTCCGATTTCCTTGCCCTGACGGATGATGGAATCAATCTCTTCCAACGTCAGGTTCAGCTGGTGACCATATTCGGCAGCCCAGCAGCCTGTACATTTGAGATTGCAGGCACTTGTCGGATCCAGCAAAATTGCCCAGGGTGAATTGCAGTTATTCTCTTTTGCATTGTTTTCCTGCAGCACACTTCCCTTCATGCTGGCATTGATGATAAAATTCTCAAAGAAAGCTTTTCTTACACCCGGATCCAGTTCGTACAGGCGCAAGATCAGCTTGTACCAGTTATTATCCTTATCCTGAATGGCGTTCCGGACGGCATCTCTCTGCCCTTTATACCAGTCGCTGGGCGAATATTTGTCAATCAGAGCCATCAGCTTCGGAATATTTGTCTCCGGGTCTTTCTCTACATAGCTAAGCCCCTGTTTTACTATGGATTCCATAGCAGCCGTTTTTGCTTTTTCTGTCAGTTTCATAGATTTTCTCCTTTGCTTATTATTTCATTTTCTGCGCGGTTACCTGATTATTTGTTCTCTACACCATTTGGCTGTTCTCTGCAGGAACTCCTTTTTTGTGAAAGTATATTTTAGTCGTGCTGATACAGCTTAAAGCGATCTGGAAACTGTTCCAGAATTTTTATGGTATAAACTGCAACGCATAGATTCAGAAGCCCATCAAAAAGAAATGCGATTCCTGTGAAAAACATGGTGTTCCCTGCGCCATCATACGGATTGATTAACAGAACCATCCCAAAAACGCCGGTCAGAATTGCGGCCATCAGAATCTGCCACCAGAGATTCAGCCCGAATTTTTTTGCGTCCAATGACATCTGTATTCGTAACAGTGCATCGGTCAGAATCAGCAATCCAAGAACCGGAAACAGAAGTCTGGAATAGGATTCCCCACGGACCAGGATCAATAGTCCAACCGCAATCATCAGAATCCCAAAAGCAAAATCATACTGGAAAGCCAGACAGTAAAGATCTTTTGAAAAGTATCCAATGATCTTGATAATTCCGTCTGCGATAAAAATAATTCCCAATGCTCTGCAGAGAATATGAATCGGGCAATTTGGATTTATGAGCAGTGAAATGCCGAGAACACAGGTAATAAGCGCGATAACAATATATCCGGTTCGAGCAATCTTCAGGGTTCTCAATGAATCCATACTACTTCCTCCTTTCGACAGCCATTTTAATCAAACACTATATGAAAAAAAATGGACAAAAAAAGGGTATTGTCCATTTTTTCGACAATACCGCTGTTTTGACTAAATTTTAATGGTTACTAATTTTCTACTTCATCATATACAGCCACTGCTGTAGCCTGAATAATGGTCTTTAGCATGGAGACAAACTGATTTGGAGGCAGAGGCTTATTTTCAAGCAGCCATTGCTTTAATGCACATAGAATGCCGCCTGAAAGAAAATTAATGCACATGGGGTGAATGTCTTCCTTTCCAGCCAGCGTTTTTACCCGCTCATAGATAAAAGGGTATAAGAACTCCTGAAAGTGTTCAGAAAAAGAATTCTGCCCTTCGATTTTAAAAATCTTCCGGTAGAAGCTGCGATTCTCATACAGATAAGTGCAGAGAGCTTTCAACAGTTCCCAGTTGGCGATGGGCTGATCTTTGGCGAGTTCAATATAATCGGAATCGAAAATCCAGTTGACGAGATCATACTTGTCTTTAAAATGATAATAGAAGCTATTGCGGTTCATATTACATTTATCACAGATCTGGGAAATGGTGATTTTATCAAACGGCACTTCTTCCACAAGCTCCCACATTGCATGTTTGAGCATGTTCTTTGTAAAATCTGAATTTGGCATGGCTGAAATCCCCCTTATGAGAAAGCAATGTCAGTGTGGCTGGGAAAAAGAGGACGAGTACGGACATATAATACAATGAGAGCCGCGCATGAGAAAATCGCTTTGCGATTGGCGCGGCCTTCGTCCATACTCGCAAGCGAGTACGGACATATAATATCATAAATCAAAAAAGGGTGCAATCAAAAATACGACAATTTGGCGGATGTATCCAGATTTTGAGCAATTTTGAAGAATTGCCCATTGAACGTATGAATTTCAGAGGATAGGATGATTCAATATTATATTTTTATAGTTTGTGATGCCTGCGAAGCGGGCATGGGAGGGCTTAGAACGCTGGACAGTGTGCAATGAGGAGAGCATTCTATGAATGAAGAAAGGATCAATCTTCTGGTGACATTTGATAAGAATATGATTCGACCTTTTGAAACGATGATTTATTCTATGGTTGTTAATAATCCGACGGAAGCTTTTGCAGTGTGGCTGATGCATAGCGGATTAACGGAGGAACAGCTCGATCAGCTGCAAGAATATTGCTTTCAGCTCCATGTCAGCTTTTCGGCTATTTACATGGATAAGGCTTGTTTTGAAAAAGCTCCGATTATGTCGCAGTATCCGCAGGAAATGTATTATCGATTGTTGGCACCAGTGTATCTGCCGGATGATGTAAAACGTATTCTCTATCTGGATTCGGATATATTGATCCTGAATTCCATCGCTCCTTTATGGAAGCTGGATCTGGGGAATCATACGTTTGCAGCCGCTTCTCACAGCAGTGTATTTTATTTTGTGAATGGCATAAATCGAATCCGACTGGAAACGGATCAGGATTACTTCAATACAGGAGTTATCTTAATGGATCTGGATAAGGCACGGGTGATTGTAGAAAAAGAGGCTGTATTTGCTTATGTAAAAGAACATTCCATTGGGCTTATGCTTCCGGATCAGGACATATTTAATGCCTTATATGGAAATGAAACCCTTGCGTTAGATGACCGGATCTGGAATTATGATTCCAGGCATTATGCGCAGTATATGATGAAAACTACGTCAGAATATGACATGGACTGGGTGATGCAGAATACAGTAGTGCTTCACTTTTGTGGGAAAAATAAGCCATGGCGGAAAAGCTATTCCGGAAGATTTTCAGCATTGTATAAGCATTACTGGAATCGAGCAGAGCTTGTGCTTTTACAGTAAATCATCATGCCTACTGATGCAGGCACCACTACAATGTGAAAGTCGATGACTACGTGCTTCGCACTCTCGTCATCGCCGTCGGTATTCGTAATCCGGCCTATTCGGCCTACTTACTCATACCGTCTTGGTCATCTAATGGCCAGTCTTTTAGACGTGTAAGCACGTCACAAGTCTGGCTATTGACGACACTTTCACAGTAAAATCTGCTTTTGCAGTGACCAGACATTTTTCTTGATTTATCCATATTTTGAACAAAATCAGGAAATTGTCCATTGATTGTATTCATTCTGAAAGATAGGATGAATGAAATTTGAACTGCAATCAGCTTTTACATGTATAGATACAGCGATAATTGCTGCATGATGATTTCCCATAAGACGATGGGAGGTGAACAGGTATGGGCATGAAAATAAAATTCTCGCCAAAAATGATTTTATTGGTCGTTTCGGTGATTCTTGCAATCTTTGTGATTTTATACATCCGCAAAGATGGAAGCCTGAAAAAGGCAGACCTGGCGAAAATCTGTATTGCAGGAATCTGCTTTGCATTCCTTATTTTTGCTACCGGTAAGACAATTATGAAATATATCTGACACCAGGCGAACGTAAGGAGCAAAAAGGAGTAGCACACAAATGCGGACAGAGCATAAAATAGTGACCCGTTATTATCAGGACTATGCGGATGATTTTGTGGAGAGTACCCATCAGGATATAACACTGCCAGGGGACTATCGCTGGATACACAAAAATATTTTATACCGAATGCTTTCAGCAGCTCTCTACTATGTGGCGATGCTGTTTGCACTGATTTATTGCAGACTGGTGCTGCATATTCAGGTAAAAAACAAAAAAGTATTAAGGAAAAGTAGAGGTACAGGATGTTTTCTGTACGGGAATCATACACAGCCTATGGGGGATGTATTCAATCCGGCATTATCTTGTTTTCCTATGAGAATGAGTGCTATTGCCAGTGCATCCAATCTGGGGATTCCGGTTATCGGGAAGCTGCTTCCCATGCTGGGTGGCATTTTTATCCCTGATTCTGCGGGACAGATGAAGGATTTTATGGCGGCAGTTCAGTATCATGTGAGGAAAAAGCGTTGTATAGTCATCTATCCGGAGGCTCATGTCTGGCCATGGTGTACCTTTATCCGGCCTTTTCCGGCGACGGCATTCCGATTTCCGGTATTGTTTCACACACCGGCTTTTTGCATGACAACGACCTATCAGAGGCGAAAGATTGGAAAGAAGCCGAAAATCATTGTGTATATGGATGGTCCATTTTATGCCGATTCCAGTAAAAGTAAGCGGGATCAGCAGTTGGAATTACACGATAAAATATATGATTGCATGACAGCGCGCAGCCGCGCCAGTACCTGTAAATATATCCGATACTTAAAGGAATCTGATTTATGAATATTCTGTATTTCGGAGATAAAAACATTGAAGACGGCATCATAATAAGATAAAGGAAAAGCCCGGAAACGGGCTGCCTGGGAAAGGATGAAAATGTATTATGGAACAGAATATAATCCCTGTTTTTTTCACAGCAGATGAAAGCTAC
>JAJBVE010000232.1:26196-51906 GCA_020859995.1 Clostridiales bacterium | reverse complement strand
TGTGGGAAAATACAAGCATTTTTATCGCGAAAAGTTTTTATTCTTTAGCGCTGCCCCTGTTCGTCAAAAAACAGGGTTGTTTCATAAAGAAAAAATAAATTAGAGAAAAACGTAGATCTTATCGAAGGTTTGAATGCTATGGGAATGCCTATGGAGAAATGTTTGTGAAACACCCCTGTCTTCCAGGGAATTTTCATTGCAAAACAGAGAATCCTGTGTTACTGTAAAATCATAATCCGTCCGAAGGCAAAACGTTTTTCTTGCCTTCTTTTTAAAATCTTTAGATTCTCTTTGGGAGATCTTTACAAATCATCACACCGGTTCTTTTGTTTGGGCTGTTATCTTTTGAGATAGAAATCGCTTCCCGGAAAGCTCCAGAGTCAGCGTGCGGCTTTGAAGTTTGCCAAACGATTGCCACGACACATTCAGAAACTCATGGAGGACTTTATGACTTCGTATCACATTCTCGTCGTCGAGGACGACCGCGATATCCGCGACGGTATCGGCATTTATCTGAACAACCAGGGATATACCGTTTTTAAGGCAGCCAACGGACGCGAAGGCCTGCGCGTACTGGAGGAGGAGGAAATCCACCTGGCGATCGTGGATATCATGATGCCTGTGATGGACGGGATCACGATGACGATGAAGCTCCGTGAGAAATATGATTTTCCCGTTATCATGCTCTCCGCAAAATCGGAGGAAATCGACAAGGTGACCGGCTTGAATTTCGGCGCGGACGATTATGTCACGAAGCCATTTTCCCCGATGGAGCTGCTGGCCCGCGTCAGCTCGCAGCTGCGGCGGTACTCGCGCTATCTGAAGCTGGCAGAGGATGCACGGCAGCAGCAACAGCCGCATGTCTGCATCAACGGCGGTCTGGAGCTGAACCTGGATACGGTGGAGGTGCGGGTGGACGGTGAGCTGGTCGCTCTGACGCCGATTGAATTCAAAATTCTTGCTCTGCTGATGGGCAGCCCGGGGCGTGTCTTTCCGGCGGAGGAAATTTATGAGCGTGTCTGGAATGAACGGGCGATTTCTACCGAAACGATCATGGTCCACATTCGAAATATCCGGACGAAAATCGAGGTGGACCCCAAAAAGCCAAAATATTTAAAGGTGGTGTGGGGAATTGGATATAAAATTGAAAAACAGTGAAGATGAAATGATTACAAATGAAAAAAAACATGCGGAAACAGAAGGCACGGGAGCGCAGACTTCCAAAAGCACTGAGGCAAACTCCATGCAGTCCGACGCTGTGGAAAGCTTCGGAGCAGCCGCCTCCGGTCCATCCGTAAAACGCGGCGGTCTCAGGCAATTTTTCTCCCGGCAAAAAGCCTCTGCCTGGATCACGGCTCTCCTGATTTCATGTACGGGAGCCACGATGATGAACTTTCTATACGCCAGAGATCTCTGGGTGAATAATATTTACGAGTATCAGGAGATCCGGGCAGAAATTCAGGATACGACCGGCATGCTCTGCCTGATCGCACTCGCTGTGCTGGCACTTGGCGCATTTGCCTTACCCGCACTTCGCCGGCTGCGCAGGGAAAGTCCCCTCGTGCAGGGCTATCCGGCAGAACTGGCTTTTGCAATGATTCCTGTGGGGTTTTATCTGCCGGTGTTCGCCAGTGAGATTTGCTTTGATTATGCGTCCGGCAGCGGCTACTTTTACGTGCTCGGCTTTGATTTTCTGATCCTGCTGGTGTTTTACGGAGTCTGGCTGCTCTCCTGTCTGTCTCTGCTGCAGATGCTGGATATGGGGGTTCGCGCTTATATCCGCGAAAAATTCTTCTGCATCCGTAATGGCGCCCGCATCCTTTCAGCCATCGTGCGCGGCGCAAAGCAGTTCTGGCACGACCTGACGACCATCCGTCTGGACAGTCAGAGCGACCGCTGGCTGATAAAGCTTGTCTCGTGCAATTTCCTGATTCTGTTTATCATCAGTCAGTTCTGCGCGTACACGCTTTTTGCAGATCTACTGCTCTGCTACCGAAGAGAAGCACTCCGCTGCTTCTTCTGGTGCTTTCTCGTTCTCGCAGTCTATTCGGCCGTCCTGTTTCACATCTTGCGGAAACATCTGAACCGGGCGAAGGAACAATATCAGGCGCTGCTAAAAGCGGCAAAACAGCTCGCCGACGGAAATCTCAAAGGAGAAATGCCGGACAATCCCGGACTCTTCGAAGCGCTCGCAGATGAGTTATCCCGGATCAGCTGCGGATTCCAGACAGCTGTCGAAAAAGAAATCCGCAGCCAGGCCATGAAAACAGAGCTGGTCACGAACGTTTCACATGACCTGAAAACGCCGCTGACCGCGATCATCACTTATGTCAACCTTTTGAAGGATGAGTCCATCTCCGAGGAGGAACGCCGCTCCTATATTGAAATCCTGGACCGCAAATCCGAGCGTCTCAAAAAGCTGATCGAGGATTTATTCGAAGTGAGCAAGGCATCCAGCGGCGATATGGAGATCAAAAAAAGTCGGGTAGATTTAGGAGAAATGGTCCGTCAGGCCGTCTCTGAACAGTCGGAGCTGCTGGCCGCCGCAGGGATTGACTGCAGAGTGCTGACGCCGACCACAACCAGAAAACAGACGCCGGGCGGTGCGCAGGATGCTGCCACGGTATCTAACACCGATATGCAAAATGCTGCCACGGTATCAGATCGTGACGCATCCCCCGCTTACGAGCGTATCCTCCTCGATCTGGATCCCGAAAAGACCTACCGTATCCTCGAAAATCTTCTCGTCAATGTCTCCAAATACGCGCTCGCAGGAACACGCGCCTGGGTGCAGCTGGAATACGACGCCAATGCAAAGGAAGCCGTGATTACGGTCAAAAACACCTCCGCCGAGGAGCTCTACTGCGAGGATACCGCCTCCTGGACCGAACGGTTCGTGCGCGGAGACAAGGCCCGAAATACAGAAGGCAGCGGCCTCGGCCTGGCGATCGTAAAGAATTTCACGGAGCTGCAGGGCGGTCAATTCACAATCGAGACCGACGGCGACCTGTTTAAAGCGATCGTACAGTTTCCCTGCGCGGGAAACGGCGCAGACAGAGTTTATGATGGATAAGAACAATCGACATTTTGGGAAATAATAGTAGCCCAATCTCTTTCAAGCTATATCAGACAATTGTTTCCGCATCACCCAGCCCCGCGGCGTGTGCATGTAAAACAATTCTTCCGGCACCCATAATGCGCAGTACCACAGACGCGCGTCCCTGGTGCATATGGATACGATCGGAATTGGGAGCGTCCAGACTGCAAAGATATCCGTTGTCCACTCCCTCGATTTCACACGGTCCCTCCACGGAGAAGATCACCTCCTGGCTTTCGCGCGGATTCCAGACGCCATTGGCGTCCGTCGCCTTAACGGTAAAGAGCAGCTGCATCGGCTCTGAGAACTCTTTTTCAGCAAATGCGCCTGTAATACCTGGCTGTGTTAATTCCTTCTCCGCAAATGCGTCCATAGTATCCTCAAATTCCAGCCGTGCGGACGGCCCGCTGCTGACCAGGCGGTGGGAACACACGACTTCGCCGCCGTTGATCCCTTCCACCAGCACTTCTCCCGGCTCCAGAGGCAAAAATCCAGTGATCATATGGTTTTTGCAATCGGCAGGCTTTGGAATGTCCAGCTCTTTTCCATTCTGAGAAAGGCGCACCTCCTGACAGTTTGTAAAGATCGCGTACGGCATCGGAGCGTACTGGAACATCGGGTAATTCCAGCAGTCGGAAAATGGCATTTCCGACCAGTGCTCGCGGACAATCTCCATCGGCTGCGTGTAGTCCAGAATGGAAATATGTACGACAGGTTTATCGCTCCAGCAGCTCTCCCACAGCCAGGAAATCGGCTTGCGCACAAGATTTGCGTGAATTGCGGCCCCCGCCCAGCCTCTGGACGGATAGCGCATGGATTCTCCGAGGTAATCAACCCCCGCCCACAGGCAGCAGCCGATGACGTAAGGATTTTTCTCGACATCCGGCCAGGAACCATCTGTGTCATAGTTGAAATAATGATTGTAGCTTCCGCGGAAAAACTGATAGGTCTCCGTCCCGAAAATCAGCTTTTCCGGAAGCGCCTCGTGGATAGCCTCATACCACTGCTCCTGGTAATTCAGTCCCAGGACATCCACAATTGCGGCGACGCGGCTGATCGCGTCCACCTTATCCTCCACATGTTCTTCCACCGGCTCTCCGTCCAGGTTCGTATAATGCGGAGATAATGCTGCCGTGACCGGCCGGAATGCGTCCAGCTTCCGGACGATCGCGCACAGCCGTGCCAGAATCTCCAGCATCGGCGCGGAGCCCTGATCGCCCACTTCGTTTCCAACACTCCACATCACCACGCTCGGGCGGTTGCGGTCGCGCAATACCAGATAAGACAAATCCGCCTCGGCATCCGTCTCGTAAAAGCGCGAATAGGAGCCCTGCACCCATTTATCAAAGCATTCATCCAGCACGTAAAATCCCATTTCGTCACAAAGATCCATCATGTCTTCTGAAACGATGTTGTGACTGGTGCGGATCATATTGCATCCCATCGATTTGATCAGCTCCAGCCGCTGTCTCAGCAGAGACTTCGTGACCGCAGAGCCGACGCAGCCTCCGTCATGGTGGAGGCAGACACCTTTGAGCTTCACCGGGGAGCCATTGACTGACAGTCCTTCTCCGGAGAGAAATTCCACACGGCGGAAGCCAATACGCAGCCGCAGTGTGAATGCTTCCGCGTGCATATCGCCTTCATAAGCAGTATCCGTACCTGTCTGCGAAGCAGCTTCGTCTTTTCCCGCCATCTCCGCCAAAGAAGCTTCATCATTACCAGCAGATGAATTTTTGCAATTATCTACATCTTTCCCTGTCGCGGAATCCAGAATCGTCAGCTTCAAATCATACAGCCTGGGCGACTCGGCGCTCCAGGGTTCCACTTTCAGATCCGACACGCTCAGTTCCCCATTTTCCGGGATTTTTTCGCAAAACAGGCCATCGATGGAGGCCATCACGCAGGGAACCGCGGAACATGCAATATGGCTCTCCGCAGCAGCCGATCCATCCCTGTCTGCTGCATTCTCCGCAGCATTCAATCCATCCCCAGCTATACCGTCATCCATTTTCGTCGATGCTGCATTCCATGGAAAATTCACGTGCAGCTTCAAGCTGCCCTTTCCATTTTCATAGTCCGCAGTCAGCGCCACATCCTCGGTCCTTAAAAACACCCGCGGAAGCTCTTCCAACTCCACCGGGCGGTAAATGCCGCAGCCGCTGTACCAGCGATCCTGCGGTACTACGGAATTATCTACGCGGACCGCGAGCAGGTTTTCTCCTGTGCGCACAATATCCGTAATTTCGAAAGAAAATCCGCTGTAGCCATAATTATGGGTACCCAGAAGTACTCCATTCAAATAAACGCTGCAGCACTCAAACACACCGCCAAAACGCAGGAATCGGCGCAGAGGTGCTTCTCCGACAGCAAAGTGCAGCCGATACCAGCCGATACCATAACGATCAAAAAAACCCTGTTCTCCTCCATACGGCATCTTCGGATTCCGGGCAGACGCGATCGCCCAGTCATGGGGCAGCGATACCTTCTCAAATCCGGATTCCTCGCAGGAGGGCAATGCTCCATCCGGTAAATCTTTCTTGCAAAACAGCCAGTTCTGACTTAACTTTGTTCTCATACAAGTTCCTTCCCTGATCTGCAGACATGTATTTGTCTGCTTTTTTATTTTTTATCTCTTGCTTTTCTTCTTTTCTTTATAAAAGCAGTCATTCCTTATGCGTCCGTATTTTCCCTTCCTGTTCCTTTTATGCGCAGGACTGCGGAAGGATTTTTCCGGCTGCAGCCGGACGCTACCAACGCTTTTCTTCGGTCGATGATATCCCGCGCGAAACGCGGAATGACTGCGCTACGCTCCACAGCCGCGCAATGGTAGAAACCAACAGAATCGCCACTGCCATAAGTCCGGCAATTGCGATGGTGTAAAGCCCTTGGTCAGCAACCAGAGAAGTCTCACCGCGCACCAGATAATTCATCGTATAATACACACCCGCTCCCGGTATCAGCGGAAAAATGGATACGACGAGATAAGAAATCGCCGGAAATTTGCGGATACGCGCCATCGTTTCCGCATAAACCGCGGCAAAAACCGTCGCCAGAAAATAGGCCGTAAGCTCGGATGTCCCTAATCGCATGGCGAAATAATACACGGACCAGGCGATCATACCGCCCAGGCAGCAGATAGTTGTGCCGATTCCGTGTATATTAAATAAAATAGAAAAACCTGCACAGCCAATAAAACAGGCAATGGCGTGAATCAGATACGAATATCCGGGATCCCCGCCTGGCAGGGATGTCCACAACAGCCGTGCGGAGAGGTTCCATGCGGCGCCGGTTCCCAACGCAATCGCAGCGGCCGTTAGAAACACCTGCACCACCCGATTGACACCGGAATTGGTATCTCCAAAGATAATATCCCGCATTGCGTTTGTAAATAAAAGTCCGGGTACGAGCAGCATCAGCGCGCCAATCACGACCATATCCGAATTGTCCGCGATGCCCCAGGCCCCCATTGCGTAAGCGGGAACTGCCATAATGAACGACGCAAGAATCGTCGCAAAAAAGGGGTTCGTCTGAAAACGTTCCAGAAAATGGTTTACCCCGGCAATGATCAATCCGCACACTCCGGCACAAAACACATCCTTCAGGCTGCCGCCAAACAATATGCAAAACGCCCCCGCCGCCAGATAGCTTCCCAGAAACATCATCGGCAGGGAGTAACCTCTGTGAGAGTTCTTCGTCTCGTCCAGCCAGAGACGGAATGTCTCAATATCCGGTTTTTCCCGGCAGATCCGGCGGCTCAGATTGCTGAAATGCTCGACGCCGTCCAGATCGTTTCCATGGTAGCCAATACGGCGCATCCGCGTCAAAGATTCCCCCTCAGGCGTGCGAATGCTTACGATCAGACAATTGGGAATCGCAAAAGCCTGTGCCTTGAGGCTTTCAAACCGGCCGCTGGCAGCTGAATCCTTCAAAGACTCCGCTTTTTCTGTGGTCTCCACGGTTTCTACCGTTCTCGCAGCCACAGATTTTGTAATTCTCCCGGTTTCCGCTGATCCCGCTATTTCTACACGATAAGCATCTAATATCCGCACAATGCTTTCTTCTATCCGAAAGGTTTCCGCGCCGCTAATGGCCAGCTGGTAGCCCAGTTCCGTCGCCAGATCCAGCAATGCTTCGTAGTCCATGTTTCGTTCTCCAAGTCAAAGCCCCCGATGCAAACATACGGGGCATCACATATGTCCCTACTTGCGCAGCAGGTACGGACAAAGGGCAGGACAAGCCCGGCCCCCTACGGACGAACCGTTTTCTTACAGGGGACAGGATAGGCTTGCCCTGCCCATTCCTATGTGTACTTTCTATTTCCCGACGCTGTGTAAAGCAATTTTTCACTGCATCCGCCGCAAAATGATTTTTGCTTCATGTCACTCATCTGATGGTTTTCCATTTACATGTCCGGCGTGATGAGAAGTGATTTTCTTCTCATAATACTTACTTCACAGAGAACCGATAGCTGGTCTGCGTGTCGTATTTTTCACCCGCTTTAAGAATCGGGGAACGGAACGCCGGCTCGTTCACCGCGTTCGGAGCAAACTGGGATTCCAGGCAGAAGCCCTGGCGTTTGTGATAAGTCACGCCATTTTTCCCTGTCTGTTCAGTCATACCGTTGCCAGCGTAGAACTGAACGCAGCAGCAGTCAGTGAACACTTCCATGCAGATACCGCTCTCTTCGCTAAAGGCCTCCGCGATCTTCTGAACCGCGCCGCCGCCATCCGGAAGCACGTAATTATGGTCAAATCCGCCGACGAATTTGAGCTGTTCAAAATCCGCGTCGATGTCGAGACCGATCTTCTTTGCCGTGAGAAAATCCATCGGTGTCCCCGCCACCAGAGCCACTTCTCCAGTCGGAATCGCCTGAAAATCAATGACAGGCGTATAAGCATCTGCTGTAAGCATCAGCGTCTGGTCCTCAATGGAGCCTGACGCGTGTCCCGCGAGGTTGAAATACGTGTGGTTCGTCATGTTCGCGATCGTATCCTGATCGGAAGTCGCTTCGTAATGAATCGTCACCGCACTGTCCTCGGTCAGCGTATAGGTCACCGTCGTATCAATGTTTCCCGGAAAACCGTTGGTGCCGTCCGGAATTACGATGTGGAAGGAAACGCTGTTCGTCTCCTCATCCATCGCGGACACTTCCCATACCTTTTCATCAGCCCCATGCGGGCCGCTGTGCAGATTGTTTTCATTGTCATTGATCGGCAGCTGAAAGGTCTTTTCTCCGATCGAAAAACGTCCCTTATCAATCCGGTTGCCGTTCGGGGCAATAACCGCGCCAAAATAGCAGCTGCCGTCTACATATTCCTGCGGAGTATCATAGCCGAGCACCACGTCCACCGGATTGCCGTCGCGGTCCGGTACCAGCAGGCTCACCACAGTCGCTCCCAGGTCAGTGACCGTCAGCACTGCACCTGCTTTATTCGACAGAGTGTAGAGAGAAGCCTCTGCTCCATCTTTCAGTGTTCCAAATGGTTTCTTTTCCATTTTGTCCTCCTGATTTTCCATTCATTGTTTTTTGTTACATTTTCAGTCGAACAGAAAACGATCATATGACTTCTTCGAGCCACCGTTTGACCAACACAGCATTAGCCGTAAATTCTTCCATTCGATCGAGCAGGAGGCGGCCTGTCGCATCCTGCTCGCCCATACAAGCCGGATGCGGCGAAAGCCGCAATATTCCTTACCCGTCTCTGCGCATCAACATGTTCATCCTGCGCCGTTTAAGACGCAGGATGAATAATGGATATTGTGCAATTATTTACGCAAACGGATTCTCCGTGCGGTACGGAAGTCCTGCCGGGTGATTGTAGCCAATCTCTTCCGGACATACACCGATGAGCTTGAATACCTCAAACAGTGCTTTTCCGTAATGGCCAAACGCGACTGCGCCGTGATGCGGGAAACCGCCCTCAATCAGCACATGGCGATAGAAACGGCCCATCTCCGGAATCGCGAAAATACCTACGCCGCCGAAGGAACGGGTTGCCACCGGAAGCACTTCACCCTGTGCAACATAAGCGCGAAGGATGTTGTCCGAGGTGCTCTGCAGACGATAGAAGGTGATATCGCCCGGAATGATGTCGCCTTCGAGAGTGCCGTTGGTCACCTCGATCGGAAGGCTTCTGGCCATGATCATCTGGTACTTCATCGTGCAGGAGCTCAGCTTCTTGGAGCAGGTGTTGCCGCAGTGGAAGCCCATGAAGGTATCCTTCTGCGTATAGTTGAACTTGCCCTTGATATCCTCTTCATAAATATCAGCCGGAACGGTATTGTTAATGTCAAGCAGAGTCACGACATCATCGCTGACGCAGGTGCCGATGAACTCGCTGAGTGCGCCGTAGATATCTACCTCGCAGGATACCGGAATGCCGCGTCCGGTCAGGCGGCTGTTCACATAGCACGGTACAAAGCCAAACTGAGTCTGGAATGCCGGCCAGCATTTGCCCGCGATCGCCACATATTTACGATAACCCTTGTGCGCCTCTACCCAATCGAGCAGCGTCAGCTCGTACTGAGCAAGCTTTGAAAGGATCTCCGGCTTCTGGTTGCCCTCGCCAAGCTCAGCCTCCATATCCTTTACTACATCCGGGATACGCGCGTCGCCTGCGTGCTTATTAAATGCCTCGAACAGATCCAGCTCGGAGTTTTCCTCGATCTCTACGCCAATGTTGTACAGCTGCTTGATCGGCGCGTTGCATGCCAGGAAATTCAGCGGACGCGGGCCGAAGCTGATAATCTTCAGATTCTGCAGACCTACCACCGCACGCGCGATCGGCACGAAATCGTGGATCATGTCCGCGCATTCTTCCGCGGTGCCCACCGGATATTCCGGTATGTAAGCATGGATATTGCGCAGCTTGATATTGTAGCTGGCGTTGAGCATGCCGCAGTAAGCGTCGCCGCGGCCCTGGATCAGATCCTTGCCGGTCTCCTCTGCCGCTGCCACAAACATCGCCGGGCCGTCAAAATGCTTTGCGAGAAGTGTCTCAGAGATTTCCGGACCGAAGTTGCCAAGATATACACAAAGCGCGTCGCAGCCGGCCGCCTTGATGTCTTCAAGCGCCTGTACCATATGGATTTCGCTCTCCACGATGCAGATCGGACATTCATAAATATCTGTCTCGTCATACTTTGCCTTGTAAGCTTCGATGAGTGCCTTTCTTCTGTTGACGGAAAGTGACTCCGGGAAACAGTCACGGCTCACCGCGACGATGCCGATTTTTACCTTTGGAATGTTTTGCATTTGATTGTTCCTCCTTATATAAAAATTTATTATTTACTCTCAGCTTATGATATCAAAAAGCGGCTTGCAGGTCGGATAGATCTGCTTAAACTGCTCATATCTGGCCTCGTACTTCGCTACAAGCACAGGATCCGGCTCGATCGTGTCAATCACGTGTACAAGCTTCTGTGCAGCCTCCTCAACCGAGGCGTATTCACCGCAGCCAACCGCCGCCAGCATCGCGCCGCCCAGGCCGGGACCTTCCTCGCTCTCGATCACATCGACCTTCAGATTCAGGACATTCGCGATGATCACCTTCCAGAGAAGGCTCTTCGCGCCGCCGCCGCAGATCTTTGTGCGCTCGATATGGATGCCCAGGGATTTCGCCACCTCCAGAGAGTCGCGGAGCGCAAAGGCCACACCCTCCAGCACTGCCTGCGTCATATCCGCGCGGGTCGTATCCATCGTCATACCGATAAAGGTCGCGCGGGCGTTCGGATTGTTGTGCGGGGAACGCTCTCCCATCAGATAAGGCAGATAATATACGTGGTTCTCGCCAAGCTTTCCGGTATTTGCCGGGTCTTTCGCGTCATAAATCTGTGCCTGCTCCGCCGCGTAATCCTTCGTGCCGATGATCTCGTCCATCCACCACTTGTTGCAGGACGCCGCGCTGAGCATGCAGCCCATCAGATGATAATGCCCGTCCGCATGGGCAAAAGCGTGGAGAGCGTTAAATTTGTCCACACCAAACTTTTCTGAAGAAATGAAAATCGTGCCGCTGGTACCGAGCGAAATATTACACTGTCCGTCGCCGACTGTGCCTGTACCGACTGCGGCTGCCGCATTGTCCCCTGCTCCGGCGATCACCTTCACTCCCACAGGAATATCCAGTTCTTCGGCGATCTGAGGCAGCACCGTGCCGACCACCTCATAACTCTCAAAAATCTGTGCCATCTGCTCTTTTCTGACACCGCAGATATCCAGCATTTCCTGAGACCAGCAGCGATTCTTCACATCAAAAAGCAGCATGCCGGACGCGTCCGACACGTCTGTACAATGCACGCCGGAAAGACGGTACGCGAGATAGTCCTTGGGAAGCATGATCTTCTCAATACGTGCAAAATTCTCCGGCTCGTTCGCCTTTACCCAAAGAAGCTTCGGAGCAGTAAAACCAGCGAAGGCAATATTTGCCGTATACTCCGAAAGCTTTTCCCGCCCAATCTCGTTATTCAGATAATCGCACTCTTTGGTGGTACGCCCGTCATTCCACAGGATTGCGGGACGAATTACCTGATCGTCCTGATCCAGGATCACCAGTCCGTGCATCTGTCCGCCAAAGCTGATGCCAGCCACCTGGCTGCGGTCGCAGTCGGCAAGCAGTTCCTTTAAGCCTTCCATGGTCTGCGTATACCAGTCCTCCGGATTCTGCTCCGACCAGCCCGGATTCGGAAAATACAGTGGATATTCCTTTGAGACGATCTTCTCAATCCGGCCGTCCCCTTCCATCAGCAGAAGCTTGACTGCCGATGTGCCAAGATCTACACCAATATAAAGCATTTGTAAAACCTCCTGATTTTAATCAACAAGCTATGTGTTTCCATGCAGTCTTCGAGCAGGCGCGAAAGCCTGTCCTGAATAGTTACCAGTCAACAACATAGCCTGCATTATTCCGTATAACCGATAGCCCACAATCCGCCGACACCGTCTGTTCCATGATGCCCGCGCCAGTCCGCGTTGTCTGTCCAATAACATTTGCGTTCGTTTACAACATCCTCTCAACGCGGCTCCGGCATAGCCTCCGTCATCATCCGGACAAATTCAGCCAGAAGCTCCCGCTCCCGCATTACGCTCTCACGCAGCGGAGCAGCCGCTTTCGCTGATGGAACGCCTGCGCCGGAAGAATCCACCGGATCTGTATCAGGCGCATTCACAGCATCGTCAGGATTATCGGTATGCGTATGTGGACGCGGTACAGAATCCACATCGTCCCGGAAATCATCCGGTTCCGTTTCAGAGACATCATCCGGATCCGCCGAAGTGTCAGCCGCCGCTATCTCCGGGAAGGCTTCGTCCAGAGCATCCGGGTCCGCTGTCAGTTTCCCAGTCTCTGATGCTTCCGAAATATTCGTCATGATGTCAAATACCTGATGCATATTCTCCAGCTCGACCTGTAAATGCTCGCCGCCGTCTTCCCCGTCGCGTGTCCAGGCCAGCGGCTCTTCCGAGCGCACGAGCAGCCGGCGCGTTTTGAAGCGAATGACGCAGTCACCGTTTTCTTCTCCCGTCAGCAGAGCGCTGATGGTCTTCTGCCAGTCTATCAAGTCTGACGGAGTACGCACGAGCATAACCTCAAAAAGCCCGTCATTCAGCGCGACATTCTTACCTGGAAGCCCTTTGATGCCGCCCACGGAATTCGAGTTCGTCACCATGCCATAAATAAAATCTCCGCTGCCTGTAAACTCCTCGCTCTCAAATGCAATCCGGTAGGAACGCCAGCTGCCCAGCCTTTTCACCCCTTCAATGATGTAAGCTGCGTGACCGAGCACATTCTTCAGCTCCTGCTTTGTCTGATAAGAGACATCCGTGAGCAGGCCAAAGGCCGCCACATAGACAAAATAGTCTTTTTCATTAAAGCGACCCAGATCACAGGTAAATGGTCTGCCGCCGAGGATCGTGTCCGCCGCCTGCTCCATCTGGCGCGGAATACCAATGCTGGAAGCGAAATCATTGGTGCTGCCGCATGGAATATAGCCAACCGGACGCCCTGTGGCGCTTTCCATCAATCCGGTCACCACCTCATCGAGTGTGCCATCCCCGCCGCAGCAGACAATGATGTCAAACTCTCCCGCCCGCGCGCAAACCGTCTGCGCCGCATCCATGGCTGCTTTGGTCGGATAAACGGTCACATCGTAATCTGCCCCGGAAAATTTCTCAATGATCCTGGACAGACTGAAGCGAATCTGTCCCTTGCCGGACATTGGGTTGTACACGAACAACATTTTTTTCATATTAGACAAATCACCTACTATTTTACTACGACTGAATTTACTGCACAAGCAAATTATTGCTAAAAAGCTGTATGAATTTTGTCACTTTTTTGCGTATCATTTCCAGGCAGGATTTCCTTCTGACCGATTCTTTCACAAAAACCCTGCCGCGTCACCATCATTTTACCTTGCAGATCTCGCGATCCCAGGTATACAGCCCATTCGTCTCCTCTTCGACATCAGACAATTGCGTAAAAATCGCGCCGGAAAGCCCTTTTTCCCGCAGCGTCTCAATCGTCTGCCGCAGTTTTTTCAGTTCCGCCGAAAGCTCTTCTGTCGTACCGCAGGTCCGATATCCATAAGGCACATCGCTGTAAACATGACCGGGAATCGTGCAGGAATACCCTCCATATTCAGAAAGGACAAACGGTCTGCGGTCATTTTTTACCTTCAGCGCGCGGAAATAATTGTGTACACTCTTGACATCTCCCCCACCCTGATCATACCAGCCGCTCGCATGGTCAATCAGCCTGGTCGGATCCATGGCTCGAATCTCCTTCTCCAGACGGAGCGAATCAAACTGCCCCCATCCTTCGTTAAAGATCGTCCAGAGCGCAATGCAGGGGCAATTATACAATGTTTCAACGGTTCTTTTACATTCTTTTTCCCACTGTACACGGTCATCCGCGCTGGCTCTCCCATAAAGAAAATAATGCCGGTCATCCCTGACACGCTCAATCACAGGCGGAATAGCATGCGGCAGATAACAGGTAAAAAGCGGATGACTCTTCCCGCCGCCATTCACCATATCCTGCCAGACAATCATCCCCATGCGGTCGCAATGGTAATACCACCGCAGCGGTTCGATCTTCAAATGCTTACGGATCGTGTTGAAACCCAGATCCTTCATATTCTGGATATCCGTCCGCATCGCGGCATCCGACGGAGGTGTATACAGACTCTCCGGCCAGTAGCCCTGATCCAGCACTCCATTAAAAAAGTAGGGCTGATTGTTCAGGAAAAGTCTGGGGCGCCGATTCTCATCCATCCCGACGGAAAGCTTCCGCATCGCGAAGTAGCTCTCCACCAGATCCTCTCCCGCCTGAATCTGAAGTGTACACAGGAACGGATCCTCCGGCGTCCAGGGTCGAAAATCCGGCACCTCCAGATCCAGCGTAATCCGGCCTGTATCTTTCTCAAACTCTCGCGCCTGAAAGCAATGTGAGAGGAAATCTCCCTGCCAGCGCATGCACACCTTCAGATCTGCCGCGCGGACCATGGTAATATCCAGACGCACATGTCCCCGGTCAAGATCCGGTGTGATTTTAAGATTTTTCAGATAATTATCCGGCACCCATTCCAGCCACACGGTCTGCCAGATTCCGCTCTGTGCCGTGTAATACATGCCTCCCGGGCGCAGGGACTGCTTGCCGCGGCTGCGGCGGCTCTCCTCTGTGTCATCTCGGGCGCGGACACGAAGAAGGTTTTTTCCTTGCTTTGCAAAATCTGTCACATCCATTGCAAAAGGCAGATATCCATCTTCATTTCTGCCCGCCAGGTGTCCGTTCCACCAGACGGTGCAGGCCTGATCAACTGCCCCAAAATGCAGCAGCAGCCGCTTTCCTTCCGGTATCCCGGGAAGCTGTATGCTCCTTTGATACCAGAGATACTCTCCCGGCTTCAGACGGCGGCTCACTCCGGACAGCTGCGTCTCCGGGGAAAACGGCACCAGAATATCGCCGTCTACATGATGAGGGCGGCGGCTGCTTCTCGTGATAGCGTAGCCCCAGGTTCCATTCAGACAGATCCATTCTCTTCTGCGCAGCTGAGGACGGGGGTATTCCTGCAAAACGCATTCCGGGTCCAGGTCACGTCCCCATCTCGTTGTCAGCTGAAAATGCGTCGTCTGTCTTGGTTTCCCCGGGCGCGAAGCCGCAAGTGCGTCAAACAGGCGCATAATCTCACCATCCCTTCCATCCGAACCGGTATGTCAGTGTCAAGTCATTGTGCGCAGCTGAACCTTCCCGGAACCGCAGCCTGCTGCGCGAGGTACTCAGCCCTGCGCAGCCTTCAAATACGTATTCAGCCGTGTCAGCAGCAGGTCAAGATCAATCCCATGCACCATGGCAGCCTCTTCCAGAGACTCCATCTGAGATGCCGGGCATCCAATGCAATACATTCCGCCCGCCATCAATACCGGGCCCAGCCCGGAATTAATCTCCAGAATTTCTCCAATCGTCATGTCCTTCGTAATAGTATCCGGCATTTTTACTTCCTCCTGATTGTTGAATTTAATAAATATTGTAACTAGGAGCAGCGCAAGCGTGAAAGCTTTGTCTCCATGAACCATTTTCTCCAGTTTGCCAGATGTATATGCCTCTGGTGAACCACAGAATCATCCTCTTTATTGTCCGACTCATTATAATATGAAACACCCAAATACGCAAGAAACATTTCACAAAGAATCGGCGCAACGCCGACCATTTATCCGCGCGTCAACATCCGTCAAATCAAATATCCGTGCAAGCTTGCCATAAGGGGCGCTGAGTGCCGGTGGATACCTTATGGCCCTGGCTACTTGGCTCGTTGTTTCGCGGGAACAAACTGCGGCGGTGCCCGTCTCTGCCAGAAAAGAACCGTTCCCCACGAAAAGGAATTCCCATCTGTATTATAAAAAATACACGAGAAAATCCAGATTAGGCTTGTCTATTCTGGCATTTTGTATTAGAATGGAGCAAAGATTCCAAACGGGTCTTAATATTATTCAATCTTATTTAAGGAGGAAAAAATCATGGCATATGTTATTTCTGATGAGTGTGTAGCATGCGGTACCTGCGCTGGTGAGTGCCCGGCTGAGGCTATTTCTGAGGGTGATGGCAAGTACGTAATCGATCCGGATGCATGTCTGGAGTGCGGCACCTGCGAATCTGTCTGTCCGACAGGAGCAATCTCCGCAGAGTGATGTAAAAACATAACTGTAATATGAATCGAGCAGGAGGCGTTCTTTTTGCCTCCTGCTCTTTTATTTTATTCCAATACACACAAATACGAATTTTTCTTCGCGTAGTTCTCCGCGTAGGACCCTGCATGACAGTGGATAACCGGCGTGGTCTTATAAAACGCGATCGAGTCGATCACTGTCACAGAATCCGGAATATAAATATGCATCTTATCCGTACCGCACCGGTCAAAAGAACCCTCAATGCGCTCGACTCCTTCCTCAATGGTTACATTTCTCAGCGAAGAGCAGTTTTTAAAAGCCGAACTGCAAATCCTTTTCAAGCTGCCCGGAATATGCACCGTTTCCAAAGAAGCGCAGCCCATAAAGCAGCAGATATCCATCTTTTCAAGCCGCGAAGGCAGGCGGACTTCCTTCAGCGAAGAACAGCCCGCAAACACATGCATCCCCAGTGCCGTAAGAGCGTCAGGCAGATGAAGTTCTTTCAATGAACTGCACCCGTCGAACGCATGCGAGTCTATTTTCCTGATCTGTTCCGGCAAAACTACCTTCTCCAGCGAAACACAATCCTGAAAAGCGGCATGGTTCATAGTTGTAACATTTCCCGGAATCACAATTTCTTTTAACGAGGTACATCCCCGAAATGCCTCTGATGCCATGTTCCGCAGATATCCAGGCAGACGCGCCTGTTTCAGGTTCACACAATTCTGAAATTCGCCCGTGTTCAGTTCCCTGAGTGAATCCGGCAGAATCAATTCCTGAATCTCCCGGTTTCCCCAGTACAGAGAGTGCCCCAGCTTAATCTGGATTTCCGTGTAACCGTCAGGAATCTCAAGCACACCGCCGCGAATGGGAGTGCTCTTCATTTCCTTTTTTCCAAACGTTTTCCACATCCGGGTAACCGGCACGCTACCCTCGCTCTTCGTAAACCAGGTTGTATCGTCAACCAATTCTGTTTTCCGAGTTGCTTCAGCCTTTTCCGAGGCCATTTCTTCCCGATCTGCTTCGGCCATTTCCGAAGTTATTTCTTCCTGGGCTGTTTCGTCCATTTCCGGAGTTATTTCTTCCTGGGCTGTTTCCAGTTCTTCGGTGAACCCTGGATCCTCTTTCATCGTTTTCAAGAACTCATCGCATTTAACTTTGTCCCATTCTTCCGAAGAACCTTCGTTCTTCTCTTCCAAAGCTTTTTTCTTTCCCTCTTTATCTTCCGGCACGATTGTGCTGGAGACTGCGCAAAGGCGCTTTGAATCCCAGTCCTGATGTACTGACGCCAGATTTTTACGCTCCAGGAAGATGGCCGGTTCCGGCTCTGTCTGAGACTTTCCTGCCGTTTTTTTGTCCAGCCCTGATTCAGACGGTTCCGTTGGCTCCGCTTCGGCCTTCATTGTCTTCATCTCCGGCTCCGATTCCGATTCCGGTTCCGGCTCAAACACCCTGGCCGAATCCGGAAAGGAAGCCGTGATGTCATCATAATAATCAATCTTGCGGTTTGCCTCATTTTTCGGGTGAATCCTCACCTTTTCGTTGTTACTATTGAAGAAATCGCGCATAAATCCGTCCAAAGCAAGTGCCTGCCTGCTGCGCTCGCCCTTCTGCAGACTGCTCCCGCGGATTTCCCGGAACACCTTCTGCGCAAACGCAGTAATATCACCGACCGGCTCAGCGTCCACTGCCACAAATTTTACAGGTCCAAAATGCAAAGCGCGCGTTCTCTCGTCCACCGTCTTTGACAATTCCTGATAACACGCGTCACTCCGAAGGGAGTTTGTGCTTACATAAAAAACAACCAGCTCACACTCCATGTCCTCGATCGCCGCAATCGCGTCCTCCCGCCAGGACGTCTTTGTCTTGTCCAGATTTTTCTCATCCAGCCAGACATTGTACCCGCGTTTCTGAAATTCCCGCACATCCTGCCACACCAGTTCACTGTCAAGGCTGCTGTAGCTGATAAAAATATAGGGGCTGTCCAGATCGCAGGGTCTTATTTCATATAAAATCGACTGCAGACTGCTCATATACTCCCTCCCTCGGTTTTTCTTTATATTTAGAATTCGTCTGAAATTATTTATCCATCCTGCCCCGCCTGACACATGAATCACAGACCGTAAAAAACCGGTGCATCCATGCAGTTCCTGTCGCGAGGCGATTTTATATTGCTTTTCTATCCTTCTTTTTCTTTCGCAAGCCTGATCAGGCAGTCTTTCCCCAGAAACGCCGCGCCATAACAAAGAATCGTCCGGAATCCTTCTATTCGAAGATTTTTTGCATACTGCATCCTTTCGATCTGGTCAAGCGCCTCCTGACATTCGCTCTGTAAAGTAGCGTTTTTCTTTTTGCCTGGCCACTTCGCCTCAATAACAATGGCGCGTCTGCGGCGGCGCTCTTTAATGATAATATCAGCTCTGCCTTTCCCCTGTTCTGAGTTGGATTTCACCTCATAGCCTGCGCCTGAAAACATTCCGGCAACAAACGCATGATAAAAATCTTCTTTTTATAGTCATAGTAGCTGATGGTGTCGAAAAGAATATCAGAAACATCCTCAGTCAGCTTCTCATCTTCCCCACTCCACCATTCGTTAAAAAGTTCGCTTCGATCCCTGGATTTAATGGAGGTTTCAAACCAGGCCTGCACAGTGTCTTTAAAAACAGAGCCCGGCTCTATGCATAAAGCAAACCATACAGTCCGTGATCAGCATAAAACAATTAAGACAGCCAGAAGCCAAAGCTGAAGAAAATTCGCTCATGTTTGCAGTTGATTCTATCATGCACACCTGCAAATTACAAGATTCACATTTGACTGTTTTTAACGCTTTTTTCGCTTTTTTGCATTATCCAAAACATTGCTTTTCCGCCATTTCAAAAAAACACTTCGCCCCCCGACTTGTGATATAAAGGTCATAGCATTCCGGGTGGAAACGGTATTTTAAACAATCAGGAAGGAGAACGAGATGAAAAAGTGGAAAAGGTTTTGGGGAATCGCGCTCGCGGGCATCATGGCAGTGTCGATCCTGTGTACAGCTATGACAGCGTTCGCTGAAGAAGCGGAGACTGAAGCACTAACTGAAGCGCAAACTGAGGCAGACACTTCCAGCGAAACAGATGACATTGGAAATTTCGTGTGGACGACATCTATGACAGTAACCTTTACGGATACAGAGAATAATGTCTCTTACGCGATTTTCCTCGATGCAAATAATAATTTAATTTTATGGAAGCTTTCTGATAATTCGAATAATCCGGATGCTCCTGAGGGAGCGCTTTCTACCTCCTACGACGGGATCGTTCTTGGTCAGTTAGGAACGACCGATGAGGATCGGCTTGCCAATCTCAGCGAGAAAGGGCTTAATCTGTATACTGTTATCGCATATTATTTTAATACCATTCCTCAAAATTTTGAAGAAAAAGGGATCTGGTAATTCATCTGCAATTGCAAGACTGTGATATTTTGAATTTCATCGTTCCCATCCGGAATCATTTGTATTCGGTAAAAAGCGCCTGCGGTCGGCTTCGTACCTCCCGCAGGCGCTTTTTCTAAGATCAATTGCACAGCCTCCATCTTAAAACCAGGGTGATCGTTTTTTGTTAAGAACGATCGGCTTGTGATATGTGAACTGTCCGCACCGTAACCGTCAGTTTGCGTTATGTGATCTGTCCGCACCATAACTGTGCATTATGCGATCCGTCCGCATTGCAGCCGATCGGTCTGCGTTGTGGAATTACTGCGCAAACGCCGCTCTCCACGCTCTGTTATTCTCTGGATAAGCTTCTGTACATTCCTCCGCAGAATACATATGCTGTTCCGGAAGATAAGCAAAATCGCCGTGGCATGCCTCATGAAAAATTGTGAGGGCACGCATTTCATATACAGACAGAGTCGCTGCATCCCGATTTTTCTGAACAAGTGTGTTCCATTTTGACATTATACTCATAATCATACTCCTCACTTTCCGAGTGGTTTTTTCCTCACTCGCAAGTGATTATAGGAGTTTTCAGAAAAATAACAAAGGTGCTTTTTTGACCTGTTTTAAGTCGATATTGATCTTATTTTAATATTATCGTATCTGACATTCTCAATTGTTTTTTTCGAAGGTTGCGGATACCGCCTGGCCTATGATATAATGGCAGCCGCGCTATCGGATAGAGGAACGCTTTATTCCCCTATCCGCCCGCGCGGGGCGCGTCCGGCGCTTATCCCGTCCGAAGGACGAGGATGCCTCGCGGCGAGCGCAAGCCGAAAAACACCCTCGCCGGGCGGCATCCCACGCTTCGCATGGGATATGCCTTACGCGCCCCCGCGCATAAAAAACGCTTCACAACTGGCGCAAAGCAAAAATGACCTTGGAGATGATTTTTATGAAAAAAGCAATGGGATACGGCATATTAGCCTCTTTCTTTTTTGCATTTACGTTTCTTCTTAACCGAAGCATGAATCTTGCCGGAGGATACTGGCTCTGGAGCGCCTGCCTGCGCTACCTCTTTATGCTGCCGATGCTGGCACTGCTGCTTATGATACGGCCGGGCAATCAGATGCGCCCCGTTTTGACCGCCATCCGTCAGTGTCCGGCTCCCTGGATTCTGTGGAGCACCGTCGGCTTCGGCCTGTTCTATCTGCCGCTGACTCTGGCCTCCGTCTATGGAGAGTCCTGGCTCACGGCCGCCTCATGGCAGATCACGATTGTAGCCGGTGTCCTTCTGACACCCCTGTTCGGAAAACGAATTCCGCTGAAAAATCTGACAATGTCCGCGGTCATCCTCATCGGCATCGTGATTCTGCAGCTCCCGAACATTTCCGGTCAGACGTTTCAGAACAACTGTGCTGCTTTTCTGCCGATCCTGATCGCAGCCTTCTGCTATCCGCTCGGGAATCGCAAGATGATGCAGCTTTGTCCGCCGGAACTTGACAGCATTCAGCGTGTCTTTGGAATGACCCTCTGCAGTACACCGTTCTGGATTGCGGCTGCCATCGCCGCCTTTCTGAAATCCGGCGCGCCCGGCAGCGGCCAGATTCTCCAGTCGCTGGGTGTCGCCCTGTTTTCCGGAGTCGTCGCCACCGTTTTATTCTTTCACGCAACCGACCTGGTAAAGCAGAATCAGAAAATGCTGGCCGCTGTAGAAGCCACGCAATGCGGCGAGGTGCTCTTTACCCTGCTCGGCGGAGTTCTTGTGCTTGGAGATCCCTTTCCGGGGGTAGTCAGCGCTTTCGGTCTGTTACTGATCGTCGGAGGAATGATTGCGAACAGCCTGATCTGTTTGTAACAGCGGCCTGGCTATCAGCAACCTGTGGCATTGGCCGTTGATTGTAATAGTGCGTATTATGGCATTTTTTGTCGAATACAATTCTGCGTATTGTTGGATTTTTCGTGCAAAACAATCTTGCGTATTACCAGATAATGTGTTATTCTGAGTGGAGGTGAAGATCCATGCTGTTTAAACGAAAAATTTACAGTAAATTTTTGAGCTGGAAGGCGGATGTAAAAGGCAAAAAGGCTCTCCTGGTTGAGGGTGCCAGACGTATCGGTAAATCTACCATTGTCGAGGAGTTCGCCAGAAACGAATACAAAAGCTATATACTGATTGATTTTGCAAAAGCCCCGGACTCTGTAAAAGAGCTTTTTGTCCTGCACCTGAATGATCTGGATACATTTTTTATGCTGTTATCTGTTGAATATGGTATCCGTCTCCATGAGAGAGAAAGTCTGATTATTTTTGATGAGGTTCAGCTGTTTCCCAAAGCGAGAGCAGCCCTAAAGTACCTGGTCGCTGACGGGCGCTATGACTTCATAGAGACAGGCTCCCTGATCTCAATTCGTGAAAATGTAAAGGATATCGTCATTCCCTCAGAAGAACGTCAGATAAAAATGTATCCCATGGATTTTGAAGAATTTTGCTGGGCACTAAATGAAGAACCTCTGCTTTCATACATTCACGCATGCTTTGACGGCCAAAAGCCATTGGAGCGAAGCCTGCACAACAAAGCCATGCTACTATTTAAACAATATATGCTGGTCGGAGGCATGCCCATGAGTGTTTCTGCTTTTTTAAACAGTCATAAGGACTTTGGACAGGCAGATCTGGAAAAGCGGGATATCTTAACACTGTACCGAAATGATATCATGAAAATCAGGCAGCAGTACCGCGTAAAGGTTCTGGCTATTTTTGACCAGATTCCCAGTCTGTTATCGAGACACGAGAAACGTGTTGTATTTAACCGTATTCTCCCAGGTTCCTCCGCGGACCAGTATGAGGAAACATTTTTCTGGCTGACAGATTCCATGATTGCAAATGAATGCCGAAGAGTAAGCGACCCGAATGTCGGGCTGTCTCTTTGCGAATCTGATACGTATATCAAATGCTACCTGGGAGATACCGGCCTGCTCGTGAGCCACGCTTTCGATGAAAACGAGCTTCTGGAGGACGAGATCTACAAACAGATTTTCGCGGGGAAGCTCGGGCTGAACGAGGGCATGCTCTATGAAAATATCATTGCCCAGATGCTGACCGCAAACGGCCATCGGCTTTTCTTTTACACACATTACAGTGAAGAAAAAAAGCATAATGACATGGAGATTGATTTTATTATCTCGAATAACAAGAAAACAAAATATCAGATATACCCCATTGAAGTGAAGTCCGGCATCAACTATTCCATTAAGTCCCTGCTCAGATTCCGAGAAAAATACAGGCAAAGAATAGGCTGCTGCTACATCGTCCATCCCCGGAATTTATGCGAGAAGGAAGATATTCTGTGCATTCCGCCTTATATGGTCATATGCTTATGAAAAAACGCCGCGTATCCCGGATGCTGATAAGGAGATTTATCCTTAACTATCGCATTCGGGATTCTTTTTCTGCGCGAGTTCTGCCATACTTAACTATGCCAGATAATCACCGCCAGATACAGTATGATACAAACCCAAAATGAAACACTTCTCATACACGTTTTTGCTTTTGCTCCGGCAGAAAGGCCGCTGTCACCAGAGAGCAGATTTTTCCATGGTCTGTGTCGAATCAGGTAAACCGGGACGTAAACCACAGAGATACCGATAACGATATAAATTCCATACCAGAAATCAACCAGCACTGCTACGAGATTAACCGCCATATGGAGCAGGATATTCCATCGCATTTTTCCGGTTTTCGCATGTATGTATCCAAATGTCAGGCCACCGAAAAATGTATACAATAGTCGTCCCTCCTCAAAATGCCCCAGGCTGAAAAAGAGAGCTGTTATCAAAATCGCCATCCCTTCTCCCCAGAAAACCAGTCTGTCCTGCATCAGACGGCGATACATATACTCTTCGGCTATCGGCGCCAGGATTACACTCCCCAGTGTGTTCAAGGATAAAAATCCGGAAAAATTTGCAACAAAAATCAGTCCTGGCACAGTGGTGAATAACTGAATCTCACTTAGCGTGACCAAAAGCCACGCAGGGGAGAAAATATACACAATGCCGATTGTAAACATAAAACAAGAAAGTATCTGAGGAATGGTTGGGGCCGACCACTTCACCGGCCATTGTCCAGCCTGCACAAATGCGAAGTCTCTAGCAAAGAGCCACAGCATGATAAGGAATGGCAAATAACCTGCAATATAGTTTCTGATTACGTCAATATCTCCCCCAAAGCCTGCTCCCACTGCTGTCATTATAATAACCAGAACATAGGACACGATTAAAGCAAGACTGCAGCGACTGATTAAAGATCGCAGCCGCATGGCAGAATTGTAAGTTTCCACTGCGACATGCGTTTCTATCTCCTGTTCCATAGTCTGATGATCAGGATTTTCAATGACTTCTTCTCCCAAGGGTGTCTCAGGAAATATTTTTTTCATGCTGCTCTTCTCCTTCAAACTTCTTTCTTTTATTTGTAATTGACAATTGTGAGAGTTTATTTAATAACGCTCTGTAAACATCCCCCACACAGATTCATCCTCCATATCTATATTGCCAACCTTGACATCCTGTAACGAAGTGCAATTATAAAACATTCCCTGGCAATCAAATTCCTCGTTATCTGTGGAAAGCATCCAATCACTTAAATCAACACTTGCAAGCGATGTACAAAATTCAAACATTCCACCCAGATTTATTACACTTGACACATTCCAATCTTTTAAATTAATATTCTGCAAGGAACTACAGCCAGCAAAAGTATAAACCATATAAATTACGTTAGAAACATCCCATTCGTTTATCTTTATTTCTGTAAGAGACATACAGTCATCAAACAAATATGAAATATTTTCCACATTAGATACATCCCAACTATTTAAATCAATACTTTGCAGAGAAGAGCACCCTTGAAAATACATATATAATGTAGTTGCATTTCCTGTATAAAAATTATTATTAAAATTCACTGAAATCAAATTGGGCAACTCCGAAAACATTCTCAACCCATAAGACGGAGCATCTACACCGCCTTCACCCGCGATGTACAAGTCATAATATTCCTCATCTGTATTTTCAGCTTCAACTAGCCACGCCATTACCGAACGATCATCATACTCTGAAATATCCCATGCGTCTTCTGGCATATCATTCAGCGAATCCAAAAAGGTTATCGTATATATATCATCTGAAGCAGCATGTTTTATTAAATTACTAATTCCGTAATTGCTCCCATTGTCTATAATATTGCCGCTTTCTGTCGGCATTTCTGTAGTACCTGAACCTTTCTCTTCATCTTTCATCATTTCATTCACAGATGCTTCCTGATTTTCCTCTGTAAGCTTCTCCTCTGTATCGTCAGAAGTATTAGCAACGCCATTGCTGTCTTCCGTGCAGCCTGTCACACATATACATAAAACAGCGACAAATAATAAAGATAATTTCCTGTTTTTCATCCTGATTCTCCTTCATTCTCTTAAAAATTATATATCAATCCACAATGATTTTCTCTCAAAACCATTTATTATTGTATCCGTGATACATACCCTGAGCGTATCTGGCCAGCCATGTTTAACTATGCCAGATAATTACCGCCAGTTACAATACGATACGAACCCAAAACGAAACAATTGTCATGCACGCTTTTGTTTTGGTTCTGGCAGAAAGGCCACTGTCACCAGAGAGCAGGTTTTTCCATGATTATCTTTGATTTTAATCTATTCGAATTATCTAGCCATATTATGATTCTTCCTCCCATTTGGTTCCTTCAAACATATCATTCGTCGTTGATGCCAAAAATGTATAAAAGTTCTCTATATTTAAATTTTCAAGCGAACTGCACCCACGGAACATACAACTCAATTTGACTCCACTGGCGGCGGTGAAATTGCTGAGATCCAGTGTAACAAGACTTTTACATTTTTCAAACATCTGTTGCATTGTTGTTACCCTTGAAGTATCAAAACTACTACAATTTAAAGAGGTGAGGCTCAAACATTCTTCAAACATGCTGCTCATATCCGTAACATTTGATGTATCAAA
>JAJBVE010000232.1:0-26096 GCA_020859995.1 Clostridiales bacterium | reverse complement strand
CTGCTCATATCCGTAACATTTGATGTATCAAAGCTGTCAAGGGCAACGTTCACCAGAGAATTACATCCTGCAAACATAGAATGCATAGTTGTTACATTTGACGTATCAAAAGAAGAAATGTCTAGTGTTGTGACTTTTCTGTTACAATCAAACATTCCCCTCATACCAGTCACCCGGGAGGTGTCCAGACCCTCCAGATTAATAGATATCAGTTTCTGATCATCATAGAACAGTTCATTCATATCCGTCACATTTGAAGTGATAAATGAGCTTAAATCTATCGTTTGCAAACTATCGCATTCCGCAAAGGTTCCGGCCAAAGTCGTGGCATTTCCTGTATAGAAGCAACTGTTAAACTCTATTGTTTTCATCTTTGAATAATTTGCAAACAAAAACGACGAATCAGGATTTGCGTCCACGCCGCCATTTCCCGCAATATAAAGATCATAATAACTGCCGTTTTCTACCGCCCACGCCATCACAGAGCCATTGCTTTCCGCAGAAACATCCCAGGCATTTTCCGGCATATCATCCAGTGTATCTAGAAAGGTAACACTGCAAATCATATCTCTGGAATATTCACTGCCCAAAACAGTCAAAGAAAAAATGTCATTCTCTATCACTGTCATAGCCCCATCGAAATAGTAAGAACCCGCCGAATCGCACATAAGAACATTTCCGCTCTCTGCTGCCTTATTTCCACTACCTTCTTCATTCTCTGTGTTTTCCCCCATGTCTGTGTCTTCCGTGCCTGTTTCCACAGAGTTTACATTTTCCGCACTGACATCCTCCGCATTCTTATTCGTGTCTTCCGTTTCCATCACAACCAGGATACCGCTATTTTCATCCTCATCCAGACTCTCCGTCTCTATTACAATCAAGATATCATCGCTTTCAGCCCGACAGGCGATAAAGCTGACAGCAAACATTGCAGCAAACAGCAATGCCCATACCATTCCAACTACAACGCATTTTCCATTCTTTTTCATTCTAAGCCTTCTCTCCTAAAGTTCATTTTCTTCTTTTACTAATCAAATAACTGTCTGTTACCATACAAACATACCATTAATATTAGCTCTCAATATGTTAAACACCTATAATTATAGCGTCATGCTTCTTATTATAGTGATCAACTGATTGGAAGTAGATAAGTTTTAATTAGGGTTTTCATTAAAATCAATCCCTCAGCACTTATTCAGTATCAAGTTGAGTTTCCGACTCAGTTTCGGACTCAATTTCCGGTTCAGAATCATAATGAATAATCTCCTGCATTGTTTCTTTATCATTATTGCTTCCATGAAAATCAATTTCTTCCCAATCGCTCTCAGAGCCTCCATAGAAGACTTCAGCAAGAGCAGAACAATTGCGAAAAGCAAGAGCGCAAATAGATTTTGTCCTTACAGGAATAAAAATGGAGGACAAAGCTGTACATCCCGAAAAGGCACTTTCAAATATAGTATTTACGTTTTCTGTCAATATGATTTTTTCAAGACTGGTACAATTTTCAAAAGCCGATTTTCCAATTTGTTTTACACTGTCAGAAAATGTTACGGATGACAAGGCCTTACAGTTATAGAACGAGAAAGCGCCAACTTTAGTGACTCCATCCTCAAAAACAACGCTTACAATAGATTCAGAATACTGATACCACGGTGCGCCACTTGATTTGTAGTCTGTCATATACCCTTCTCCTGAAATCGTCAACGTAGCCGAAGAATCATAAACCCATGTTACCTGTCCCGTTTTTCCAGAGTCCAAGACTGTAACATTTTCCGATTCAGTTGGCCCTTCTGTTGATTCTTCATTAATTGAAATATCTTCTATAGATGTATCTGTCTGCGCATAAGCCGTCAAACCTGTTAAAATTAAAACTGCCGTAAGTATCGCAATAACTGTTCTTGTCGCTTTCATCATCATTTTTTCTCCTAGTTTGCAAACCATGATTGCTTCTCTTATCTAGCGAAAATATATATAACTCGTATTTCCATATTCATCTTCAACAACTCCATCAGCCCCCGTACCGATAAAAGGATTAATCTTATCCACAACGCTTTCTCCAAGCATCGCTCCCTCAAAAGTGGAAACTACAAATAAAATAAGGATAACAATTCCTGCTGCTAGGCTTTCCGAAGATTTTATGACTTGATATACTATATTAATGAGCAGGCTCGGAATGATTCCGATCACAGTAAACAAAATTTCATAAAGGTATTTCAAAATCACAGTCAGAATATTACCTGGAAAAGCGGGAAGAAATAAATGCGTGATTAGAGCTAATGCTGGAAGAGCATAACAAAAAATCGCAAATATTATCGCTTTGAAACTGAAGTGGTGTTCAGATAAGCTTCTAAGGCATTTACCTGCCACAACGCCAACAGTAACGGAAGCACTGAGTAACGCAGCATTAATAATGCCAAATTCTCCACTGCTCCAGAATCCAAGGTATCCTGTCGTGAAAATTCCAAGCGCAAAACTGCCAATAATAGTAAAAAGATATACTAGCAATGCCATCATCAATCCCCTCCCTGCTTTGTTAAATGGCTACGTTCTATTATCCGCATCATTTTTTTCTTTCGTAAAAGGAATACTGTTAAAAGCATATAAATAATAACATAGCGAAGCTTTCCAAAATTAGAAGCATTTGTAATAGAGGTTTCCGAGCCAATTCCCCATACGCCATAACTCATCTCTACCACAAAATCGTTCATAGTATGTAGAAAAATTAAAACCCAGATATTGCCGCACCGCATATAGACGGCACCAAAGTACATTCCAACAGCCGCAGCATACAAAATCTGCACGAATACAGAAATCACCGTGCGTCCATCCGTAAATAAATTTGATATGTGGAGTGCTCCAAATATCATGCCCGAAATCGCAACTGACATCCAAATACCCTTAGCCGTATCACGCCCATACCGATTAAGCAACACGTTCAAAATGAGGCCTCTATTTAAGAGTTCTTCCGCTAATCCCACAGCAAATGAAGCGACTACAAAGCCTAAAATCATGAAAGCCGGCTGTAACTGCCCCTCCACTGAGTCATTTGTCATACTGCTAATGAATGAAAGCAGAACTATTGCCAAATGGAAACCGCCTGCTTTTAGCCCTGACAGAAATCCTGCCCCTTTCTCTTTTAGCAAAGCAGCTTCTTTCAATCCTGATAATACGTAAAATAAAAGTCCCGCCAAAATTAATCTTAAAATTCCATCCATCCAGTATGAATTCGCACTGACAGAAAGTATGCCAGAACACAGCAATTCCATCAATCTAAGCAAAACACAGTAGGCTGCCGCCACGCATACGCAAAAGCCAATTCCATAACTCCCTTTATGTTTCATATCATAAACAACTTTATGCTCCAGCGTATCCTTAAGCTTTTCTTTCATTACCTTATACCTCGCTATGATACTTTATCCTCGCAAAACATGCTTTAAAATAGCTTTGCAAATCCTCCTTCCATCTTATATATCGTTGCAGGGAATCTCCTTCCATCTCTTTCCCAAGCGCAATTTTGTCTATCATGGCTTCTTTTGCCCAGGCAAGCTCTCGTGGATCCAGTATTCTGCTCCTCAGTTCCTGTATGGCATTGTCATCCAGAGAAAGCAATTCCGCACCAATCGATGATCCTTCCATAAAAATTTTGTACTTTGCTTTCGGAGGTTCGTTATTTATATCCCGGTACCTCATTTCTTCTTCATTAAGTTCTATCTCCTCAAGCCGCACCAAAGTAAACGGAGCAAACAGGATTTCGTCTTCTTCCGGGTAAGCGCTATCCAAACCTAAAACAGCATTTAGATCTATATATTCTACTGCTTCATTGCATTGCTCCACCTGCAGAATTACGAGTCCATTCTTATTGCAATAATTTGCTGGATTAAACCTCTTTGACAGCAAAGTTGTGGACATAAACGAGTACATCTGTCCCTGCTTTAAGTAGTCCAAAGTATTGACTCGGTCAATCCTATAGCTTCCCTCTACACACCGCCTGTTCCCAGCAGCCGCATATTTGCACATGGCTGAATAAATCCTGCAATAGACAGCTAATAATTCCTCCATCTGATCCAACATTTCTATATCAAGCAGTCGATGCTCCTCTCTTAGTCTGGCTTTTTCATTTCCAACTCCTGGCATAAGAAGCACGTTTATCATATCATGATAATAATATGAATTATAAAACCCTCGAAGGTAAGCCTGATCTGAAGATAGCTTGATATTTTTACCCCCTCCCTGATAAAACAACAGGGCATTCTTTTCCTCCTGTGAAATTCCATAATCTCTTGTTTCTCTTCTCATGTATTACACCTACTTTCTCCAAGCCTCATAGCAGGGCGCAGCCAAAACTGACATCGCCGAGGCGATTATGATGCAGGCACTCCACGATCCGTATATTACTCAGAAAAATACCATGCTGGTAACGTTTCAATACCACATGGACCTCAACTAACTCACGTTCGCCGCAGAGTTCGCAATGTAAAAATATCCGTCATACTGAAACATAGGGCTAAATTTGATTTACATCATCCCCACCTCGTCTCACTATAAATTCCATCCGCGTCAATCCCTGTCAAATCAACCCCGTCAAAAGGTTTACTTGTCAGAGATGTACATAACATAAACATATACTTCATGTCTTCCGCACTGCTAAGGACAAATCCGCTGACGTCTATTTCAGTCAGATCTTCACAGTCATAAAACATCATATTCATAGTAGTAACCTTTGAAGTATCAAAACTCAAAACATTTATTTTTGTCACATTGATACAGTGTGCAAACATAGAAGCCATACTCGTGACATTGGATGTATCAAAACTGGAAAGATCAAGCTCTAATGCATTCTCAGAACCACAGGAATCAAACATTCCGCACATATTCGTCACATTTCCTGTGTAAAAGCAAGTATTAAACTCAATCGAGTCAAGATTATAATCATAAAAAAGATAACTGCAATCAGGATTCGCATCCACACCTCCTTCTCCGCCAATATACATATCGTAACGCAAAACATCCGAATAACCTTTACGGAAAGAACTTCTTTCCTCATTTAATACCACCCAGGCCATCACCGAACCATCCCGTTTTTCAGACACGTCCCACGCGTCTTCTGGCATATTTTCCAATGTATCTAAAAAGGTTATCGATATAATACTGCCTCTTGTATATTTTCCATCCAGTGCCCTTAACGGAATATAGTATATATTATCTGGAGAGTCTGACATCATAACATTTCCGCTCTCTGTCGCGAGTTTTATCTGCGTTAAAGTTACATCTTCCATTTGATAGGGTTCTGTCAGTTTAGCCGACTCCCTGATGTTTTGTGTAACTGTTATCCAGCTTTCCCCCGAATAATGCCCTTCCAGACTATAGGTAATCGTATACTCCGAGAAATAGCACAACAGCAAATAATACCCATTTTCATCGGTGGTTGATGAGTTTGCTGAGTTTTCTGTTGAAACAGCATCCACCGCAACCCCTTCCAGCGGGTTGCCGCTATCGTCATATACATAGCCGCATAAATACACGCCGTACTGCATCAGGCCGTCCTTCTCGGTTTCCTTATCCTTTTCAATTGTCACGGTCACGTTTTCTTCACACGCGACAGCCCCTTGCGCGGTAAATTCCAGCTGGTATTCCCCTGTGGGCAGTTCCATTGTAAAAGAACCGTCTGATCCAGAACTGGCCATATAGCTCTTTATCCCAAATCTGGCTGAATCATTTCCGATATAGGTTGCTGTAACAGTCGCATCTGAAATTTTGTCCGTTGTATCATAAGCGTTATATACAGAGCCTGAAAGCGTACCACGCTCATAATTCATTGTAACGTTCTCAATCACTCCTGTTTTGGATTCTTCCTGGTCGACGGCTGACAATTCATCCTCCGAAAATGTCCGTGTATAGGAAGTATTCTCATACCCTTCCTTCTCAAAAGCAAGAGCAAACTCCTGTGCTTCATAATAAAGGTATACTCGGTATTTTCCGTTGATATCTGTTTCCGCGTTTACTTCCTGCCCGAGATTGTCCAGATTCTGCAGGGTTACCGAAACAGCGGCCAATGGGTCTCCTTCCTCATCTTGTACAACTCCGGTGATCCATCTGCCACTTCCAAAATTTGTCAGTACCTCAATCTCCGCATTTATATTTAACACATCCAAGCCATACATTTGCGAAACCAGAGTTTGTGGAATATACAGCATTTTGAACGCATATTCGTTTTCCGTATATTCATCGCATAATGTAATATAGTAAGCAGAATGGTTCTTTTTATTGTCAACGATATCTTCCGCCTTCAGGCTATCACCAATGTCATCTATTTTTTTGACATAGTTTCCATCCTCGCTGATCACCACGGCAGAGTAATGATCATAGGCAATCAGACTGCCTCCGTTATTTCCATCTATGACAAGTACCTGTATTTCTGTATCCTCATCCGCGTAATATACATCTGACACTGCGGGAATACCGGATTGCTCGAAGGCAAACCAGACGCCATCATATTGCTTTTCCGTCAGCTCCCCTTTATCCAGCATGATTTTTGCCACTCGTTCTACTGCAACACGCAGGTCGGAAAAGTCGGAATACCCGTCCAGCAAATAAAGTGCATTGTACCAGAGCCTTGCAAGCGTCTGCACATCATCAATCGCGTAGCTGGCATCCAGATCCGGCTGACAATTCATCAGATAAGCCGCGTGAGAAATCGGAGTTGAAGCTGCATGCACTTCCAGGGAATCAGAATATTGATCATAGGAACTAATATACTTTCCAGACGGGCTGGCTATATTTCTATCTGTAAAGTCTCTGCTATTTTCCAGCTGCCAGTCACAGGTTTCTGAATTATACCATGCGCAGCACAGAACCCCCATGATATCCGACAAAGCCTCGCTCATAGCTCCCCATTCATCCGAGTAAGAATTTCCCACTAAATATCCCTTTACCCCATGCGTAAATTCATGTGCAACAACCATTAAACAATTACTCGAATCATATGTATCTGTGCTCTCATAAAAGAAAATATATCCTACTTCTATCTCCGGCGCAGCACCGCCGCCGGCACCATCCGAAATCGAATTTCCATCCGCATCCTTTTCTGCGTGGATTCCAATATAAAGTGCCGCGTTTCCACTGCCATCCATTGATGTATGGTTCAAAACACCATCATAAAAATCGTAGGTTCGCCTGACATTGTACATCGCGTCAATCCCCGATGTATCAAAGAGAGATACGTCAGCGGCGCAAATGAGATTTGCAGCATTAAAACTATCCTCAACAGAGCTGACCATTCTGGTCTCGTAAATCCGGATTCCTCTGTTATTATCAATCAGATAATAATTTTTACTGTTCGAATCATAGGAAACAGAAAATGATTCCGCGGAAGCAGACGAGCCCTCCTGTCCATACGCCCAGGCAGACTGACTCTCCAGATTCGCGAAAGAAGTATCCATTTCCTCCGCGTCAGAAAGAAGGCTGATCTCATCCAACAATTCTCCAGTCGATGCATCCACGTAATACTCATAAAATCCACAGACAATTTCCCAGCTCAAATATGGCGCATCGTCTTTAAAATAAATACAGAGAGCCGCCATATAATCATCAGATGAAATCCCCGTTGATGTCAACGCCTCCTGCTCACTCACCTTTGCCTCTGTAGAGAGTTCCCCCACACTTTCATAATTTCCGGCGAAATTTAAGACCGTTCCACCGTCATCTACGATGACATTCATGCTGTGTCCAGCCACTTCCAGTTCGTTGTATGTCTGAGAAAAATGGTATACCGTAAAAAGTCCCGTGTTCTGTATATAAGAACCAGAAAACACCTCTTCTGCACTGTCATAACCATAATAGAAGCTCATGGCATCCAGCGCCGAAAGAGCCTCCTCCTGGCTGCTGACAGAAAAATCAACAGCCGAGCCCGGAAGTATCGAGGAGTCCTGCACGGTATTCAAGAACTCCTCGGTATCCGGATTATTTCTCCCTGTAGGTAAATCCAGACTATTCAGAAGGATAAAAAGACCTCTGCCTATGAACAGGCATAAAAGAACCGCGGACAGGAGAATAAAAATTCCATTCTGGTTGAAATGAGTCGTCATTTTCTCCTTCGCCGCGTCGTAGACCTTTGCTCCGCAATGACCGCAGAATTTTGCATGATTTGAAAGCTTCTTCCCACACTTTTTGCAATACATTTTCATCCCCCTGAGCGGCAACAACAATATTCACATTAAACTTTTCTACACTCAAAATCCAATCCTGCTCGCGAGTCCCGCCAGAGCAGCCCAGATGAAACAAATCACTAAAGCCGCTATAATCAGAATTATAGGACCGATTATCATGAATTTTGCCCACCGCTTCATTCCAGAATACATTTTCGGCGGCGCAGCTCTTAGCTGATGCCTGCAGTATGGGCAATATGACGCGCTTCGCGGAATAGTCATTCCACAATATCCGCATCTTCTCACATCCTGTTCAAATTCCTTTTGATCCCTCGACATTAATCTCCAAATCCACAAAACAAATAATAATCCAAGAACAACCACGATACCTGTAATAATATCTCCCACTTAAATATCCCCACTTTCACAAACTCACAGTTTACTTCCAATCGCCATCACTACTATTCCATCTTTAATAGTATGTACTTTGTATTTTATCACAATGAAGTATAAATCCAGTAAGCCGCTGATTCTGCTGCGCGCGCCTGACGTGCTGCCGACTCAGCAGCCCATGCATTAGCCTCTGCGCTTTTTTCAGCAGCATCTGCTGTACGGGCAGAATTACGTGCTGCTGTCTCTGCCGCAGCGGCTGTACGTTCCGTATTTTTAGCGATATCTTCCGTATGTTTGCGTACTTCCTCAACAGACTCAGCTGTCCGTTCCGAGTTTACAGCAACCTGCTGAACATTCTCCTGCATTTCTCTTATCTGCCGCTGCTGCTCTTCGCGAGCCAGGACAGCTTCATAGCCCATAAGAGCCGAATACCAGTCTTTTGCGCCGCGCAGCAGTTCCTTTTTAATGCCACGGATGGTTTCCAGATCCCTGTGGTTCTCCGGCATCAGGCAAAGCAGAGATTTCACTACCATCGCAGGTTCCTTCAATTGATTTAAATAATCGTCACACTTCACAATCTGCGACTCAACGGACGGTATTTCCTGAGTCTGAATCTCCTGTATTTGCGTTTCCATGACCGGGTACTGCTTATTTTTATATAACACGGCCGCGGCAACAACAGCTGCCAGTACGACTACAGAAGGAAAATAGCATAATGTCATTATCACAGACACGACAATCGCCGGGACAAAGGGGAACTTTTTGATTTTCTTCCGAATTTCTTCACATTTCGCCTGCAAATCCGTTTTTTGCTGTTCAAGACTGCCTTTTTGGTTCAATATCTGCTCTACGGTAAGCAGACATTTCTCCGCATTTTCCAAAAGGTTAATAAGTGAGTTTCTGTCCATTACTGCAATCTGTTCCATTTGATACATACTGGATCCTCCTGTTATCATTTGAAATCGTTCGCTTTAAGGCATCTAACGAGAACGAGGTGCCATGAACGCACTGCCTTGCCGCGGATATTTCTTGTCTGTATCCTCATCGAGACGAGTACAGATGAATATCACGCCAATTGCAAGGCATTTCTGTTACGCATCGTATTTTTTATTATATCATTGCGTGAACAAACAGGCAATTATTTTTTGCCTGTTTGTTCATATATTCTTTATGCTTTTTTCATAATTTTTTACTATCAGGTTCCCTTTTCGCCTCCTGCTCGTCCGTGCCGGCCGCGAATGGCAAAACCACTGATTCTTTTTCGCGTCCGTGCACAATCGGATATGCGAACGTCCCTCTCCCTATCCGACTGCACAATAAGCCATAAGGATTGCCGACGCAGTCGGAGGGCGCTGAGTGCCAGTGGCACTCGTTTTATGTCCCGATTTTCGCAGAAAATCGAGGACGCAGGCGCCGACCGGAGCGAAGCGTAGACCCTTATGGCTGCGAGCCAGGTGCGGCTTTAGCTGCAAAAATGCCTCGCCGGGCTCTGTGCATAAAAAGAGCCCACAGCCGCCGTAATATTCAGCAGCTATGGGCTCTCCGCTTTTTACCAGAAAACTATTTACATACAGTTCCGCGAAAACTTCGATTATCTGCAGGAACGCTCGATGACATTTCTTGCCTGCCAGGAATTTACGCCAAGATTCATCGAATACAGCGCCATCATGATTTCTCTCTGGTTTTCCTTAAAATACTTTGCAATTCTGTTCATATCAATACCTCTCTTTCAGGATTTCTGTTTTGTTTGTTGTTTCCTTACGGAGCATAGGATACTGCTTTTTCCCTTTCGAAAACAGGTCTGAAATTGACGTATTTTAAGGCGATATTGATATTTTTAAAAGTTCTTATGACAAAAAATCAGGTCTGCAGCCGTCTGCCCTGGCCAGGAAAAACTTCCAGTGTTTTCCCGGTAAATCAGTAAAGCATTCAGAAACAAATGATTTTTCCGTGCTTGTTTTTCCACAGATTTTCGCATATACTACTTTTTAGAAATTCCGAAAAAAGTCCTCATCCGGGGACAGTGCACTACAGAAAAGGAAACAAAATGGACTGTACACTTTTTTCAAAAAACACAGAGCGGGTGGTGGAAAGCTGCTCGAAGGTCATCGTGGGGAAGGAGGAACAGATTCGCCTGATTTTTACGGCGTTTCTGTGTTCCGGGCATGTACTGCTTGAGGACGTCCCCGGGACGGGCAAGACGATGCTTCTGCGGGCCTTCGCGAAGACGGTCGGCAGCGATTTTAAGCGGATCCAGTTCACGCCGGATCTGCTGCCGTCGGATCTGACGGGGATTAATTTTTATAATCAGAAGTCCGGAGAATTTGAGTTCCGTCCGGGGCCGCTTTTTACGAACATCGTGCTCGCGGATGAGCTCAACCGCGCGACGCCGCGAACCCAGTCAAGCCTTCTGGAAGCGATGGAGGAAAGTCAGATTTCGGTTGATGGTACAACCTATCCGATGGCGGAGCCGTTTTTTGTCATGGCGACGCAGAATCCTATCGAATCCTACGGAACCTTCCCGCTGCCGGAGGCGCAGCTGGACCGTTTTTTCATGAAGATCAGCCTCGGCTATATGACACGCACACAGGAAATGACCGTGATTTCCGGGGAACCATCCGCCAAAAAGCTGGAAGGGCTGGAAGCGGTGGTGACGCCGGAGGACATCCGCGCCATGAAGGCTGAATATCCGAAGGTCCGGGTGCAGCAGGATGTCCTGGGCTACATGATGGACATTGTGGAAAAGACCCGGACAGACAGCCAGTTTGTCACAGGAGTCTCCACCAGAGGAGCGCTGGCGCTCTACCGCGCTTCTCAGGTGACAGCCGCGTGTGCGGGCCGGGATTTTGTGATTCCGGAAGATGTGCTGGCCGTGGCTCCTTATGTGCTCAGCCACCGGATTCTGTCCCGGGGATCGGAGAGCTTTGCGGACGCGCAAAAATATCTGAATCGCCTGATCGGGGAAATCCCGACGCCCCTGGAAGAGATAAAAGCATGATTTTGCTGATTGCACCATTGGAAGAGATAGAAGCATGATTTTACTGATTGCGGCATTCGCCGTCATATTATATTTTGTGGAAAAATATTCCCTGAAGCACGTGCTGGATCAGGTTACGTTTGTGACGGCGGTTGATAAGGGCGTGGTAGAGCCGGAGGAGACCTTCTCCTGGTCAATCACCATCCGGAATGGAAAACGGATGATGGTCCCCTATCTTCGGCTGCGGGAAAGCATCCCGGAGGGACTTCTCTTTGCGGACGGAAGCGGGCCGGTGGGGTCGGCGCGGTTTTCCTGGCTGGTTTCCACTCTCTATCTCGGGCGCCGGCAAAAGGTCTGCCTGAGCAGGGACGTCATGCTGCCAAAACGCGGGCGTTACTTCTTCCACGGTGCTTCTGTGGAGGCCGGCGATTTTCTGGGAATCCGTTCGGTGATCGAGACCTACCCTGAACTGAAAGATGTGGTTGTGAAGCCGCGGCGTTGGGATTCTCCTGAGTTTCAGACCCTGCTGGGCGGATATCTCGGGGAGCACTCCGTGCGCAAAAGTCTGATGGAGGATCCGATCGATACCATCAGTTTCCGGGATTACACCGGCCGCGAGCCAATGCGCTCCATCAGCTGGATTCAGAGCGCCCGGCACGACCGCCTGCTGGTAAAACAATTCGATCATACAGCCGAGTTTTCCTGTACCGTCCTTCTGAATGTAGACTGTCCAAACCTCCGGGAGCGCAATGCCCGGCTGGAACAATGTTTCTCGATTGTCCGCAGCGTCTGCGAAGAGCTGGAGAAGCGAAAAATTTCCTGCGATTTCCGTACGAACGGATCCATCGCCGGAGCAATCGGCAGCTGGAGCCATATCGGCGACGGGCTGGGAGCAGCGCATCTGGAAACGATCCTGGAAGGTCTGGGGCGGATGACTTACGGTTATCGGGAATCCGCCAGTACCTTTTTCGAGCAGACCATCCGGGGAATGCAGCGCGGAAAAAGTATTATCCTGGTAACGCCGGTGGCGCCTGAGGATGACATAACTGTCAGAAATGCCGCCGCGCGGCTGGAAAAAATATCCCAGCGGAAGGTGCTGGTTCTTTATGCGGTTGGTGGCACTGAAAAGGATGTCTGAAATGATAAAGGAGGCAACTCATGGCAATCGCTCTTTTAAAAATGCTGACGGACAGCGCCTGGTATCTGGCCTTTATGGCTCCGATCCTGGCATCGCTGCCCAACATCGCCAGATGGATTCTTCTGCTGGTTCCGGTCGTGTGGGTAATTTATCTGGCCGTTTTCTGGAAAAAGCGTGACTTTATCTCCGATATTCAAGACGTAGTTCTATTTGAAGCAAAATTTCTCCTGGGTATCGGCATCGCGGAGCTGCTCTTTATTGGACCTGCCAATTGGCAGACGCTGTGCGGACGCCCTGTCCTTTTATTTCTGGTCTTCGGCATTTTTCTGCTGAGGGCCGGACGTATCGCAGGAGCAGCCGGAGAAAAACGCAGCTTCTGGCGCACCAGCGGAATTTCTCTGCTCACTGCGCTTATCCTTGCGGTGGTGCTCACATCAGAAACCGTCCGAAGCGGCGCACTCTGGCTTCTTCGTGCCCTCTACAACCATCTGATTGTCCCGATCATGGAGGCTTTTTTCTGGCTGGTTGCCGCATTCTGTACGATCCTGGTCACTCTCTTTTCGATGATTTTCTCCGGCTCCTTCTCTGCCGAAAACCAGGAGCTTCTGCAGATGGAATTTGAAACCCCGCTGGAGATGGAGGAAACCGCCGCCGCTCAGACATCCCTGCCCATAAAAGCTATAGGCACTCTTCTTCTGATCCTGGCAGCCGCGGCGGTCCTGTTCTTCCTCTACCGCAAGCTGGCCGGCAACGCTGCCAGCTGGAAACAAAACGCGGCAGGCAGCATCAGCAGAAGCCCGGATGAGGAACATCCGGGTTCGTCCAGACGCCCCGGCTTCCCTGGCCGTAGGCGGAACGTACGTTATTATTACAGGAAATTTCTACAGCTCTGTGTGAAAAACGGCCTAAATACAGAGCGTCCTCTGACGAGCGACGACGCGCATAAATTTGCTGTTTCTTCTGCTGCCGCCCAAGATCCGGAAACCTCCAGAGAATTCCGGGATCTGTACCGGCGCGTGCGCTATGGCGGCGAGCCGGAGGATGAAGATACCGGGAAACGGGCGAAAGAGCTTTATCAGAGCTTTCGGTGAACCGTTATGCATTTTTTTCTGGAGTGTTATGCGGCGCTGGACATCCAGTCCTTTGAACGGGATATTCGCCGACCGAAGTGGAACGAAGAGCGGTTTTCTTTGCATAACATATTATGATTTCAGAATTCGTTCTATTTTGCAAGTATGTTCTTTACTGTTTTTACCATAATTCATACCTACAAGTAATATTCACCAGAATACCGTTCCAGACAAGCCGCATAATCCTGCCTGTGTATCATAATCAAAGTGCGTGGTTCCTCCGGCTGGCACCGGATTGACACCTGCCATCGTCATACCGATGTGTTTTATCTCACAAAGACCATATGCGTCCGTCTTTCTGACGGCGAGTCTTTTGCATTTTACAGGGGAGAAAATAGATGGAATCGCACTTCATCAAGCACCAAAATCAACACCCTTTATACTCCTGATAATTTGATCTTTTATCTTATCATTTAAATAATTCTCATTTAATTTTGTTTTCTGATATTTCAAATAGGTATCTTGCGCTTTATCTACCAATAATTTTGTAAAAAATCGTTCCCAGCTAAAAAATTGACTACTCTCCACGTATTCTTCTGCATGATCTAAAATCCGGCGTATTTCACTGTCTGCAATCACATTCGAATCCAAAATCAGCCATTCAAAAGATTCCGGCAAATACAGATTGATAGAAAGATTCTTTGATGCCAGTATAAACAGATCTCTCATTTCAGCACCTATAGCTGCGCCGTCCGCGATAACACACACCTGCTTATCTTTCATCATCGCCAGTTTTTTCTTAATATTAGATTTCCCTCCGGCAGAAATACACTCTTTACCATTTTGTTTGCATACAGCGTCAAAAAAATCAAATCCGGAATTTGAATCTTCAACTAACACAGTTTCAGGCTTTACTGGCAGCCTCTCCTCAGGGGAATAAATCTGATACATTTTCTGATATACTTTTCTTGTATCATGATATTTGCCGGAAGCATGAATCCCATATATTTCTTCTACACTATACGGCAGATTATAAAGGTTTTCTCTGGTAATCAGAACATAATAATTGTTTGATTCCTTGAGTGAGCCTGCAAATTCTTCTGTATTAATAAATGCGCTTCCCTCATCAATAAAAATAATTGAATTTGAAATTGTTTGTAAAAGGACTTTCCAGTTTCTCCCTTCAATTACCATACACGGAACGTCACAGGAAATGTTTACACCGCTTGATGGACCAAGTTCATTTTCCTGACGAATCATATTTATTAATGTTGTTTTTCCGGTTGCACTATCTCCCTGTATAATCGTAATGTTCCGCTTGATTTCAAACTCATAATGTAGCCTGTTATTCGAAATAACAATTTTATGTTTCCCTTTCATCGCATTCTCCTAGACATAATAAATCGCTTCCTCTGCAAATTCCTGCATATTATGAACGGTTTTCCCATTATTAAGAATTTTAATTTCAAATGCCCTGTCTCCAAAATTCATCAAATGAAGCAAATTAATTTTCAGTTCTTTATTATCTGCTATTTTTAAAATCCACTTCGCGCAATTATCTCCACAAGCAGAAGCATTAAAAATATGGGAATCATCAAACGCCATTAATATCAACGTTTTTACTCCGCCCGACAAGCTTGCCGGAGAAATTGGGCCTAACACAGAACTCTCTATCAGGTGGGGTCCTACCACCTCGGATTTATCTACATCCGCAATCATCATACGCGACAAATCATCAAGTAACCATTCATCTTCATACTGATTATCAAAGTAAACAGGGGGATGGTAAATAGCATCTTCCATTTCTCCTAAATAAATATTTAACATATTCTCTTTTCCTCTTTTAAAAAAGATTTCTATGACTACGCTGGTGTGCATCGTCATCAGCTTCAGCTTTCTCCTGCCATTTTTTATGGACTGTAGCATTATGGAATTTTTCGCTCAGAAATCCCTCGGTATCAGCCCCAGATTGCCCAATATCATCTGTTCCGCTAATGTCTGTCAGCCTTTAAAACATCATATAAAAATCATATCACAATAATTCACGAGTCTCAACAGTTTTTCTTTTCTTCAAGTCAATACACTTTGACCGAAACGACATTATTTGAGCTTTTGGGGTCGATTTATCTTAAATCATTTGCAGAAGGAATCATCTTGCAGATTATTGCCAGAAACGGGGAGCTGATACTTTCTGGAGAAAAACCCCTTGATAAATTATATCTCGTGATTAGTTACTCGTTCTCTCCGGTCTACGCTCTGCTTCGGTCGGTCCCTGCGTCCTCGATTTTCTGCGAAAATCGGGACATAAAACGATCCTGCGTGCCAGTGGCACGCGTTAAGGACCGACCGGAACGAAGTGTAGATGCCACTGGCACGCAGACCCCTCGCAACAGAATGCGCAGCGCAGGTTTGACATATAACCTTAAATACACTTTTTATGTTCTATATCCATGTTTATTCTTGACATATGTCATAAACTAGCGTATGCTGTTTTCGTACAATCATTTGGCAGGAGACAGAATCCAGTCTGGATGATGATCTCATGGCAAAAATCTACCTCAAAGGTACCAATGGGTCCAACAGTCATAAGCGAAACCGCAGACATTCGATTCATGACTTTGGCCCCCGGTATCGTCATTCGAAAGGAGAAACCATTATGAGAATAGCAGTTACTTACGAAAACGGACAGATTTATCAGCACTTTGGGCATACAGAGCAGTTTAAGGTTTACGACACAGAGGATGGAAAAATCGTATCCTCCAAAGTCGTCAGCACAAACGGCCAGGGACACGGCGCACTGGCAGGAGTTCTGAATGCCATTCAGACCGACGTCCTGATCTGCGGCGGTATCGGCGGCGGTGCACAGGATGCGCTCACATCAGCCGGTATCCGCTTGTACGGCGGTGTAACAGGCGATGCAGACGCAGCTGTGGAGGCACTGCTTGCCGGAACGCTTGCCTACAATCCGAACGTACGCTGCAGCCACCATGAGGGAGAACACCATGGAGACAACTGCGGCGGGCATGGCGCCGGCTGCCTCTGAGGCTTGTGTAAAATGCGGATTATGCGCGGAAAAATGCCCGGTTGGGGCGATCGACCCGGAATCCATGGAAGCGGACGCCCAGAAATGCATCAGCTGTATGCGGTGCGTCGCCGTCTGTCCCATCGGAGCAAGAAAGCTGAACCGTGTGATCACCAGTCTGGGAGGCGTGGCACTTGGTGTCCTTTGCGCAAGCCGCAAAGAATGTGAACTGTTTTTATAAAAACCCAGGAAACACATTGTAACTGTAAAGATACTAATCAGTTACTAAGCATTTATCCAGGCGGGCAGGAAAAGAGCTTTCGGCTCCTGCCCGTCTCTATACATGAACAGCAAAAATATACCGCATCAACCGCTTTTCCAATTTATATTACATCGTAAAGCAGTTCCTGATATATGCCATAAACATGGGTATGATACAAAATCAAAAACAAGAGGCAATAATTTATGAACCCTGAAATCCATATTACCGTATTAATTGAAAATACATCTAATGGTGCGCTTGCCTGCGAACATGGGCTGAGTCTTTTTATCCAATATGCCGGGAAACGGATATTGCTGGATGCCGGAAGTACCGATGCATTCTGCCGCAATGCAGACGCTATGGGGATTTCCCTGACTGACCTGGATGCTTATGTCCTCTCCCACGGACACTATGACCATTCCGGCGGCTTTGAGGAACTGTTTCGCCGCGCTCCGGCCGCGAAGGTATATGCACGAAAAGAGGCACTGGATGTTTATCTGTCCGCTGCCGGAGGAATGCATGAGATCAGTGTGCCGCCAAATGTAGCATTCCAGTCTGACAGGTTTCTTCTGGTGAATGACATCAGAGAAATCCTTCCCGGAATCCTTCTCGTACCGCACAACACAAAGGGACTTGCGCAGATTGGAGAAAAGAGCGGATTATACAAAAAACAGGGAGATCAAATCATTCCTGATGATTTTGCGCATGAACAGAGCCTGGTGATCGAGACTTCCTATGGGCTGGTCATTTTCAACAGCTGCTCTCATGCGGGTGCTAAAAATATTATCCGTGAAGTCAAAGATGCCTGCGGACAGAAGCAGATCTGCGCTTATGTCGGCGGTCTGCCCATGAAGGGCCAAAAGGACGGCCGGGAAATCTGCGCTTTCTCAGATGAGGAGATTGATTCGCTTTGTGAAGTATTCCGGCATGAGGGTATTGAGCAAATTTATACCGGTCACTGCACCGGTACGCCGGGATATGAAAAGCTTCACAGCCGACTGGGGAACCGGGTACACAGACTGACAACCGGCTTGCAATTTAGCCTTTCATCTCTCAGGGTCTGATTCCCTGAAGTTTGCTGCAGAGAAGTTTATTCCCACGAAGCAACGAGCCAGGCAGCCAGGGTCAGTTAAATTATAACAGATCACTTCTTTCCATTCTCCATAATCTCCAGCATTTCAGCCGGAGTGACGATAAAGCTTCTGGGTGGGTAGTGTATCTGATTTCCCGTCACCAGCCATGCATCATCGCTTCTTTTTTCCATGGCAACTTCATAGAAAATCAAATCATCCATATCCGGCAAAATCTCTCCTGTTGGCTGCGGATATACTTCCAGTCCGTATTGTTTTATAGCTGCAAGAATGATTTGAATCGTTTCCTCTTTTAAATGAAATTTTTTCCGATGAAGGACTTCATCATATTCCGATAAAATGTCTTCATGATACAATGGTGTAATACTTCCATCCAAAACCGCATGCAATACCCTTAACGTGGCCGCATCTGAGTTTTTTGTGAGAAGAGCCGCTATCAAGACATTGGTATCAATAACCGCATAATACTTCATACTCATTTTCCTCTTGCATTTCTAACATTGGCGATCTCCTGATTGATTTCCTCCAGGGACATTTCAGGGAGATCTGCCGCCTGTCTGCGTAATTCCTCGAATGCTTCCAAGGCTTCCGTCCTTGTAACCATCTCTTTGGGTAATGTCGTCTCAAACGGAATACCACGAACCATCTTACTGCGGGTCAGGAACATTCGGATTGCCGTCGGAAGATCCATACCCAATGCCTCATAAATATCAGTCACCTCTTCCTTTAACGATTTATCTACACGAACCTGCACTAACGACTGTTCTGCCATGGCTAAAGCCTCCTTTTTTCTAATGTTTCTGCATTTGTTTTTTATTTGTTTGTAATATTTATGTATGTTTATTATATAGCAGTATCAAAAAAGATACAAGTGGATCTGTCAATTCTTCACTTACAATTTTCTTTACCGCGTCCACAGATTTCAAGCACGGAATTCCAAGACCTTCTGCTCCCGCATCCAGCATTTTCATTAAGAACCGTTTCGCGTTTTTCCTGACTTGTGTTTTTTTCTGCAATGTTATATGATAATTCGCGTGAATAAAAAATCGTATTTGAAATAAACCGGCCGCAATCCCACCAGCTTTAGACGATAGGCTGTTCACCGATAAAATACAAAGGACGGAAGATATGACATCACGTGTACAAAACATGACGGAGGGAAAGCCGCTGCGGCTGATTCTGTTTTTTGCGCTGCCACTCATGCTGGGGAATGCGTTTCAGCAGCTTTATACGCTTGTGGACACCATGGTGGTGGGGCAGGCACTGGGGGTAACCGCTCTGGCGGCGCTGGGCGCGGCAGACTGGCCGAACTGGATGTTTCTCGGTATCATCCAGGGCTTTTCACAGGGGTTTTCGATTAAGATGGCGCATGATTTTGGCGCGAAGGACTATGAAGCACTGAGGCGAACAGTTGCACATACAACATTTCTGGCGGCCATATCCGCCCTGGTGCTGCTTTTTGCCGGGCAATGCCTGCTCCATCCCCTGCTCATCCTTTTGCAGACGCCTGACTCGGTGCTGGGCGGCGCGCTGCTCTATCTGCGGATTATGATCGCGGGAGTTCCGGTGGTGATGGCATACAATGTCCTGGCCTCGATCCTTCGCGCACTCGGCGACAGCAAAACTCCGCTTTATGCCATGCTGCTGGCAGCAGGCATTAATATCGTGCTGGATCTGGTGTTTGTGCTCCTCTTTCGCTGGGGAATCGCCGGAGCGGCGTCCGCAACCATTTTCGCGCAGGTCTGCTCGGGACTTTTTTGCTTTCGCGCGATCCGCCGTATTGATTTTCTGCATTTATCACGGGCAGACTTCCGGATCAGCCGTTCTCTTTGCCTGTATTTAATGAAGCTGGGATTTCCCATGGCGTTTCAGAATGGGATCATCGCCGTCGGCGGCATGATCGTTCAGTTTGTTGTAAATGGATTTGGCGTTTTGTTCATTGCAGGATTTGCAGCGACCAACAAGCTCTACGGACTGCTTGAAATCGCCGCCACCTCCTTCGGATACGCAATGGTCACCTACGTCGGGCAAAATCTTGGCGCCGGAAAAATAAAACGCATCAGTCAGGGGATGCGCGCCGCGCTGGTGACCGCGGTCGCTACTTCCATCGTGATCGGCGCGGCCATGCTACTGTTCGGCAAGATAATCCTGAGGCTGTTTCTTTCCGGTACAGCCGAGGAAGTGTCCACTGCGCTGGGGATTGCCTACCATTACCTGACCATCATGAGCGTCTGCCTTCCGATACTCTATATTCTCCATGTCACGCGATCGGCGCTGCAGGGCATGGGCGATACGTTGATGCCAATGGTTTCCGGCATCGCGGAATTTGTCATGCGCACCGGCACCGCCATCGGCCTCCCCCTGCTGATTGGGGAATCCGGCATCTTTTACGCGGAGGTGCTGGCCTGGCTGGGCGCGGACATAATTCTGGTCAGCAGCTACTGTATCCGGATGCGGCAGCTGTCGCGGCAGGTGTTCACACCTGCCAACTATCATTCTGAATGATATTCGGCGGACAATAAGCTTCCCTGCTGATCGGGAAAGCCCATCTGATTTCTAAAAAACCCATTTGTCCAGACGCTCAAAGGCCTCCTTCATCTTTGCCAGTGGGAGCGCCAGATTCATGTGCAGCGGTCAGTCCCATGAAACATTTTACATCTCATTGAAGTCTACTAAGCGGACGTTGCCGCAGCCTTGCGAGACATCTATAGCATCCTGGCTGAAGCCGGATTTTGAAAAAACAAAAAATTGCGTTTTTTGATATGCGAACAAATCTCCACGCTCGAGCAAACACTTTACAACAGCTGCGTCTGTTTTTTCATTTCTCCATTTGCACTCACCAAACAAAGCCTGATCCTCACAGACCGCCATCAGGTCAATTTCTTCCTGCCTCCTCGTTTTGGGATTACTCCCCCACCAACGCCCTATCTTACCGGCCGGAAATAATAAATCCGCATAAACAGATGGTTGGAATAAATATTGTATACAGATTTCTTCAAATATCTGTCCCATAAAATCGTTTAACTGAGGCAATACCAGAGACTCATAAATCTGTGGTCCTGCCCCACGTATAATCGCACTTGTATTCGGTCTCACAAAACGGTACCAGAACAGATACATGCCGTCTGCCAGCCGGTAGATGGTTCTGCGGCTTGTCTCTGGTTCCGTCATCGGAATCTCTTTTTTCACAATCCCAAGAGAAATCAATGACGCCAGCTGATTGCTGCAGCCGCTGGTTTCCAGTCCCGTCTTCGTGGCAATCTCATTTAATCTGCTCGCTCCGCCGGCGATCGCAGAAATAATCGAATGATAGGTCATGGGCTCTTTCAGTTCCTGCTTCATTAAATTCAGCGGCTCTTCAAACAGGCGCCCGGATTCATCAAAAAATAACTGCTTAATATTTTCATGTACAGAAACATCTCCCTGAATGTGAGACAGATATTCCGGAATTCCCCCTGTTACGCCATAAAAAACAGCCTGTTCTTCTTTCTGATAACCCCCCAGCATCTGCCGGGCCTCAAAAAATGTAAAAGGCTGAATCTTAAATTGAGCCGTTCGCCGTCCGTATAAAGGACTTTTATAGCCCAGAACCTGCTCTTCCATAAAGCTCATAGAGGAACCGCATAAGATAAAAAAGAGACTGCTGTCCTTCCAGCAATTGTCAATATGGCTCTGCAGCATGGAAGAAATCACCGGATAGGAGGCTGCCAGATAGGGATATTCATCAATAGCCACAATAAGCCTTTTCCCGCTTTTCGCAAGAGTATCCAGGTGCCCCAGCATGGACTCATAATCCTTGAATTCGAATGTTTCCTGCAGGCTGTCTTCCTGTGAAAGGAAAGCTCTGGACAGGCCTGCCAGATTCTCCTTCTTCGCGCCTTCGACGCTCATGTAATAATATCCCTGCTTATCCTTCATGAATTCCCAGATCAGTGTCGTCTTGCCCACCCGGCGTCTTCCGTACACAACTGCAAACTCGAAGCTGCCGCTCTGGTACATCCTGTTCAATTTGCTTAGCTCTCGTTCTCTTCCAACGAACATATCATGCCTCCTCGTACTATGTTTTTGCCCATGTCACGTAGCAAACGCGCGGCAAAGATGTGAACAGTAACCCACGCTATACAGATATTTGCTAATTGTACAATTACTAATTGTTCGATTAGCAATTTTGCTCTATACTAACACAGCAGGCAGCATTCGTCAACGGATTTCAACAAAAGGACTTTTCAAAACACCCATTTATCCAGGCGCTCAAAGGCTTCTTTCACCTTTGTTAGAGGAAGAGCCAGATTCATGCGCAGCGACCAGTCTCCGTGAAACATTCTTCCGTCCTGGATGGCCACGCCCACATTCCAGCAGGCCCGCTCCAGCTCGTCCATCGTTTTCCCGTGTTTCCGGCACCACTTTTCACAGTCAACGAACATCATATAGGTGCCTTCCGGTTTCAATACTTCAACGCCCTCGAAATGCTCCTGAATATAATCGTACGCGTAATTGATGTTGCCGGACAGAGTTTCGCATAATTCGTCGACCCACTGATAGCCTTCCGGCCGGTAGGCGCCGATCAGGGCATGCATGGAAAGCACATTCATTTCGTTATAATGCGGTTTGCTGCTTTTCGCGACGATGCGGTCGCGCAGGTATGGATTGTAGATAATATGGTAGGAACCCACCAGCCCCGCCAGGTTAAAGGTTTTGCTCGGCGCGTAAAAGGCGGCCGTCCGGCTGCGCGCGTCCTCGCTGACGCCCTGGGTCGGGATGTGCCGGTGCCCGTTCAAAATAATATCAGACCATATCTCATCGGAAATGACGAGGCAGTCATTGGCCTTATAAACCTCCATCGCCTGCTCGAGCTCCCATCTCTCCCAGACACGCCCGCAGGGATTGTGCGGACTGCAGAAGACGGCGACATGGATATGATGTTCCTTGATCTTTCGATCCATATCCTCAAAATCCATCCGCCAGACACCGTTTTCATCCTTCACCAGCGGACTGTGGACGATCTTGTAGCCATTGTCCGTAATGCTGTTCGTAAATCCGATGTAGGTCGGGCTGTGCAGCAGCACCGCGTCTCCCGGCGCCGCAAACGCCGTCAAAGCAGAGATCACACCGCCAAGCACGCCGTTTTCATAGCCGATGCATTCCGCTGTCAGCACCTGCGGATCGCAACCGTTTCTTACCGTCTGCCACCGTATAATATCGCTGTAGTAGCTGGTCTCCTTCTCCGAAAAATAACCAAACGCCGGATGCTTCGCCCGCTCTATGATTGCCTCGCAGACCGTCGGAACCGTTGGAAAATTCATATCCGCCACCCACATCGGGATCACGTCGAACCCTTCCAGAGGCTTCTCCGGTGCAAACCCGGGCATCGCCCCGATGGAATCCACCGCGATCGCATCCTTTCCGTGCCGGTCCATGTATGTAGTAAAATCGTATTTCATCTTCGCCCTCCCTGATGAACCGAATGCCAATCTCCGTATATTTCGTTACCTCTTTACCTCTGTATCATTTCAGATAAGTTCCAAAGAATGCTTCCATCTTATCGAACGGAATCACATCCGTCTGATCATAAAGGTCGGTGTGAACCGCCCCCGGAATAAGCATCAATTCCTTGTTGTCGCCGGTCAGCTTCGCAAAGGCATCCCTGCTGAAATAGCAGGAATGTGCTTTTTCTCCATGGATAATGAGAACGGCACTCCGGATTTCCTGGCTGTACTGCAGAATCGGCATATTCATAAACGACTGGCAGCCCGTCACGTTCCAGCCGCCGTTGGAATTCAGGCTGCGGGGATGATAGCCGCGTTCGGTCTTGTAGTAGTCATAGTAATCCTTTACAAAGAAAGGCGCATCCTCCGGAAGCGGATCGACTACGCCGCCGCCCAGGGCATAGCTGCCGTTTTTATAATCAATGATTCGCTGCGCGCAGAGCGCTTTGCGCTTCTCATAGCGGGCTTCCTCACTGTCTTCACTGTCAAAATAGCCGTTGGCATTCACACGGGTCATATCGTACATGGTGGAGGCTACCGTCGCTTTGATGCGAGTATCCAGCGCCGCTGCATTTAATGCCATGCCGCCCCAGCCGCAGATGCCAATGATACCGATCCGTTCCGGGTCCACCTGTTCCTGCACAGACAGGAAGTCCACTGCTGCCATAAAGTCCTCCGTGTTGATGTCCGGAGACGCCATGTAGCGGGGCTGTCCGCCGCTCTCACCGGTGTAAGACGGGTCAAATGCAATTGTCAGAAAGCCGCGCTCTGCCATCGTCTGGGCGTACAGTCCGGACGCCTGTTCCTTGACCGCGCCGAAGGGGCCGCAGACCGCGATAGCCGGGAGCCGTCCAGATCCGGCAGTCTTGCTGCCGCCAGAGGACACCTCTTTATCGCTAGCGAACACATCCATATCCTTTGGCTCGTAGAGATCCGCCGCCAGAGTGATGCCGTAGCGGTTGTGGAAGGTTACCTTCCTGTGATTGACCTTGTCGCTCTTTGGGAACGTCTTATCCCATTCCTGTGTTAAAGTAAGCTGTTCGTTCATCGTATTTTCGTTCCTTTCTTGAAAATTCATGTACTGCCATCTCCCTTTTTTTCACAGCCAGTTCACCAGATAATCCAGGCAGTCCAGCTTTTTCTGTTCTGTGTGTATAAGTGCCAGAATAAATAATCCTGATTGTTCATGCCTTCCCCCCTTCCTTCCCGAAATTAAATTCCGGAAATGTCACCAACTAACATCTGCCAGATAGCGCCTCAGCAAAAACGCGCAAAAATAAGGAAACGTATAAATATTATCACTGAATCCGATATTTCCCGCCGTCAGCTTAAGGCCGACCCTAATGTCCGAATAATTCTCATTACGAATCAGTGTGCGAAGGGATTTCGCCAATCCGTTTGTCGCTTTCACTTCTACCGGGAGCAGACTTTTTTTCGTTCGTACAAAAAAGTCCTCCTCCAGTGTAGAATTTTCCCGTTTATAGTAGTATAGAGAATAACCGCATTTTGCCAATGCTTCACCCACGATGTTTTCGTATAGCGCTCCTTTATAAACGCCAAGATTTTTATTCGCTCTTAAGTCTTCCTGTGCTTCGTCATCCAGCATGGCCACAAGCAAACCGGAATCACGAAAATAAATCTTATATTTCGTCTCATCGTAATTCCCCTTAAGCGGAAGCTCCGGATAATTCAGACAATAGCACACATTGATCAGCCCTGCGCTTTCCAGCCATTCAATGCATCCCCGATAATCTTTAAATCTGGCATCCTTTGCGATTTTGGAAATCTGAAATTTCTTATTATCTTTGGCCAGCTGCACCGGAATCTGATTAAAGACATTCAGAATCCTGGTCTGATCCATCCCTTCCGCGTATTTGCGGATGTCCTCTCTGTAATCCTCCAGCAGCTGCCGCTGAATCCTCAGTGTCCCTTCAAACATGCCTTTTTCTATATACTCCCTGACAACCGCCGGCATCCCTCCCAGAATGCAATAATCCAGAAACAATTCTCCATATATGGACATTTCCAGCTGTGAAAACGGGGTCTGCTCCTTCATGTGAGAAAGCATTTCGTCCACAGTCTCAGCACCATAGCCTTTTGCCAGTAAAAATTCCTCGAAATCCATCGAAAACATTTCATAATCGGTCTTATAGCCCACACTGTTGCTTTCAATCCGCTTATAAGAAATGCCCAGAAGTGATCCGCTGCAAATGACATCAAATCGTCCGTCCAGCTTAAAAAATTTAAGCGAGGTAGCAATATCCGGAAAGTCCTGTATTTCGTCAAAGAAAATCAGGGTGTGTCCTTCATGAAACTGCTTATCCGGGTCAATCCTGGAAATATTTTTTATGATGCTGTCCGCCTTATAGCCATCCTCGCAGATCATCCTGTATTTTGGCTCTTCAACAAAGTTAATTGAAATCACATTTTCATAATTCTCATTGCCAAATTTCAGGATGGCAGCGCTAAAGAATAAAAACTTTTCGCGATAAAAATGCTTGTATTTTCCCACA
>JAJBVE010000130.1:2138-8127 GCA_020859995.1 Clostridiales bacterium | reverse complement strand
TTGGAAAAAATCAAGAATTTGTATAGACTTCAGCTTTTTATTCTTTAGCGCTGCTGTATTAAAATTAAGGTTGACACAATTTCTGTGATTTGATAGACTATCGGGTAATTATAGCGAACGGCATAAAGAGGTGTCATTCGCTTTAGATATCCTTTTATACATGACACCAGAAAAACAAATCAGCAGAAAGAGAGGAAGGGACATGGGAAAGATTATTGGCGAAGGTATTACGTTCGATGATGTGCTGCTTGTGCCGGCTTATTCGGAAGTGATACCGAACGAAGTAGATCTGACCACTCATCTGACGAAAAAGATTGTACTGAATATTCCGATGATGAGCGCCGGTATGGATACCGTCACGGAACACCGGATGGCGATAGCAATGGCCAGACAGGGAGGCATCGGCATCATCCACAAGAATATGTCTATCGAAGAGCAGGCAGAAGAAGTAGACAAGGTGAAGCGCTCTGAAAATGGAGTAATTACAGATCCGTTTTATCTTTCTCCTGAACATACACTTGCGGATGCTGATGAGCTGATGGCAAAGTTCCGTATTTCGGGCGTGCCGATTACGGAGAACGGCAGGCTGGTAGGCATTTTAACCAATCGAGACCTCTTATTTGAAGAGGATTTTTCTAAGAAAATCAAATACTCCATGACGTCGGAGGGCCTGGTGACCGCAAAGGTCGGCGTTACGATCGAGGAAGCAAAAAAGATTCTCGCGGAATCGAGAAAGGAAAAGCTTCCCATTGTAGATGATGATTTCAATCTAAAAGGCCTTATCACTATCAAAGATATTGAAAAACAGATCAAATATCCAAATTCTGCTAAAGATGACAAGGGCAGACTGCTTTGCGGCGCGGCTCTCGGGATCACGGCGAACGTATTGGAACGGGCTGCTGCGCTTCAAGAGGCACAGGTGGATGTGGTTGTACTGGATTCGGCACATGGTCATTCTGCCAACGTGCTCAGATGCGTGCGTATGCTGAAGGACAATTTCCCGGATCTGCCGGTGATTGCCGGAAATGTAGCGACCGGAGCGGCAGCCCGGGCGTTGATTGAGGCCGGAGCGGATGCTGTGAAGGTCGGCATCGGACCGGGATCGATTTGTACGACTCGAGTGGTAGCCGGGATCGGCGTGCCGCAGGTGACGGCTGTCATGGACTGCTATGAAGTGGCAAAAGAATATGGGATTCCGATCATCGCTGATGGCGGGATTAAGTATTCCGGTGATATGACCAAGGCGATTGCCGCTGGCGCAAATGTCTGCATGATGGGCAGCCTGTTTGCCGGATGCGATGAGAGCCCGGGCACCTTTGAACTGTATCAGGGCAGAAAATACAAAGTATATCGCGGCATGGGTTCCATCGCGGCGATGGAGAACGGCAGTAAGGACCGTTATTTCCAGTCAAATGCGAAAAAACTGGTTCCTGAGGGCGTTGAAGGGCGTGTGGCTTATAAGGGCAGCGTAGAAGATACGGTATTCCAGATGGTCGGCGGCATTCGTTCCGGTATGGGATATTGCGGAGCACGTACAATAGAGGAACTGAAAGAAAACGGCAGATTTGTAAAAATTTCGGCGGCTTCATTAAAGGAATCTCATCCGCATGATATTCATATTACAAAAGAGGCTCCGAACTACAGCGTGGAGCAGTAAAGGCTGAACGTGTGCCGAAACGGAGATTATCAAGATGGGCAAAAGAAGAGAAGAGAGAAAAGGAAAAGTCAGACATAGACATTTGCTGGTCTGGGTGGCGGCGGTCATTTTGACTGCCGCCGCGATCGCGCTTTTGCTTTATCTGCTGCCGAAGGATGATGCGGATATTGATGCTCTGCTCAATGAGACGCTGGTTATAGAGACAGAGCCGCCGCATACAGAGGCTGAGACAGAGACGGAAGAGTATGTGATGGTGGTGCCGGATCCGGGGATTGATGAGCAATTGCTGACGGTCAATGACTGGTCTCGCCCTGGGGAAGCCTGTGACACGATTACAAACGTGGTGATTCACTATCTGGCAAATCCGGGGACGACTGCTCAGCAGAATCATGATTATTTCGAAAGCCTTAAGAATAATGGTGATCTGATTGCGTCCGGGCAGATCACGGAGGACGAGGCAGTTTCCATGAGCGCGAATTTTGTCATCGGCATAGAGGGCGAAATTATCGAATGTGTTCCGCCGGGCGAGGTGGCTTACGCTTCAAATAGCGCTAATCACTATTCCGTTTCCATAGAAAACTGCCATGTGGACGAAACCGGTCAGTTTACAGAGGCGACTTACGAGTCCCTGGTAAAGCTGACTGCTTATCTCGTTGATATGTACGATCTGGAACGGGATGATATCATACGCCACTACGATGTGACTGGGAAAATGTGTCCGCTCTATTATGTAGAGAACGAGGATAAATGGGAAGAGTTTAAGGACGATGTGATGTCCTACATAGAAGAATGCCGGGAAGCGGCGGGTGTTTGACATATGGTCAGAGAATATTATGAAAAGATCTGTGCAGGGGAAGAGGTTCGCGCGAACCTCATCTCTTTGCGCGAGCAGCTGAAGGAAGAACAGAACAGGCGCGAATTCGCATATCTGCTGGGCGGAGATTTTTCTGCCCTTTGCGCGCTTTTAAAGCATGAGGACCCAAAGGTTCGGAAAAATGCGGCACTGATTCTGGGGCGGCTGGAGTCAGAGGATTTACTGCCTGTTCTGTTTGAAGCCTATAAAAATGAGAAAACGCTTTATGTCAGAGCTGATTATCTGAAAGCGATATCAGAGCTGGACTTTCGTCCGCTCCAGGAAGAATTAAAAGAGAGACTTTCCTCTCTCAGAGAAGTGAATGAGTGGAAGCCGGAGGAGTGGAAGCATATTTCCGAGGAAATTCGGATTCTCCAGGCGATGGTTCTGCGCTGTCAGGGAATCAGGCATCATCGATTTACGGGCGGCAGGGAAAAAGAAGATGTGATTTTGATGACCAATCGCCGCCACAGGGAAGCGACGGCAGAACAGGTCAAAAAAGGCAGAATTACTATGCTTGCCGGCGGACTCCGCGTTGACGGGGCCTCGGTGAAGGATGTTCGCGCTATCCGCACATATAGTGAGATGCTGTTTCCTCTCAGGACCCGGACCTTACTGGCGAGCGAGCCGGAACAGTGCGGGGAACTGCTCGCTGAGCCGGTGCTTTCTCTTGTGGAACGACTTTATAATGGGACCGGGACATTCCTGTTCCGTCTGGAAATTCGCACTCCGGAAAAAGGAACACCTGCGGCTGGCGGCGGTGAAGCGGATCAACAGATTATTGTCGGAACATTCAAAGAGAAAAAGGGAGCCTGGCTTCACAGAATCTCGGACGCTATGGAGAGAGTTTCTGACGCGAGGCTTCTCAATTCCGTGACAGATTACGAGATCGAGATCCGGCTTGTGCTCCGGCGGGATGGGACACTGGCTGCCATGTTGAAACCGTCGCCATCTTTTGATGAGCGTTTCTCATACAGAAAGGAAGTTCTCCCAACATCCATATCGCCGGTAAATGCTGCGCTTACCGCATACCTGGCTTTGCCCTGGCTGAAGGAGGGCGCGCAGATTCTGGATCCCTTCTGCGGCACCGGTACTATGCTGATCGAGCGTAATTATGCCTGCAAGGCTGGTACGATGTATGGATTGGACATCTTTGGTGAGGCTATCGAAAAAGCTGAAAGAAATACTCATCGGGCCGGGCTAATTGTAAATTATATCAACCGTGATTTTTTTACTTTCCGGCATGAATATTTGTTTGATGAAGTAATTACGGACATGCCGCGCAGCACGGGAGATGGATCCAAACAGGCACTCCGAAAACTGTATCAGGATTTTTTTGCACGTATAGTCAGCTTCCTGGCGGAAAAAGCCGTTCTGGTGATTTATACGTCTGATCCAAATTATGTTGTAGAGTCTGTGCGCGCGGTTCCGGTATTGCGGATGGAAAAACAGTTTTTACTTAATGAAAAAAATGGTACGACAGTATTTCTTATTTTAAAAGAGCAGTGATTACAGGTTTATGATTTTCCTTTCGGATGGACAATTTAACAATATCAGATAATAACGAAAAATGGCCGGAGACGCAATTGTGTTTCCGGTCATTTCTGTATGACGCGCAGGGCAGCAGAGGTATTTTTCGGATGAAGTCGATGTCACAAGTGCTTATGATATTGAGAGCAGCCTGCGTAAAAAACGCCTAATACAAGAAAACTTGTATTAGGCGAAAATAAAGAAGCGCGAGACGGGATTCGAACCCGCGACCCCTGCCTTGGCAAGGCAGTACTCCACCACTGAGCCACTCGCGCATAACAAATAAATTTTCTAGATAACCACTGTTCATCGTGCTGTCTTGTTCATCAATTTTGTGTGCCCCGCTGAACAGTGATTACTATACACTATTTTCTTTTACATGTCAACATCTTTTTGAAAAAAATTTTTTTTATTTTCAGATAAATATGTACGATTCATATGTCGTAATGTTGTGATGACATTGCCTGCTCACTCATTGAAAATGAATCCGGCTGCAGCATTTGGCATTCATTACGAAACCGTGCTATCTGCGCAGTCAGGAGACTGAGATAAGGCGTCTTTTTTCTTTTGCAGGATGCCGTCCAGCTCATCCAGAATGGATGGGTCATCAACAGATTCAAGCAGTACCGAAATGAGAGCTGTCACAGATTTCTGCGAAAAACTGCTGTTGCTCGTGATCTGGCGGATTTCGAATTCTTCCCGCGTATCAATTGCTACAAAAGCACGCCCGAAATTTCTTCCGGTCCGCACATGTGTTTCTGATTTAATAAGGTTTTTTTGAATCAGAGAATTAATTAGTAAGTGGATATAGCTTTTTTTCCAGGTTCGCTCAGGTGTCAGATTCACTATCTCCGTTGCGGTTAATGGCCTGTCTGTATTCCAAAGCAAATCCATGATTTCCCTCTCAGATTTAGTTAGCGTTATTTGCTTCAAAATATTGTTCCTCCCATTTAACTCTATATTTCATGTTAGATGATAGGATATTCGGTCGAAAATGTCAATACAAAATATTGCATTGCGTGCTTTTTTAAGACAAATAAAGTTATTGTTAGAAAAAATATAACAACTTACCGAGAAATGAAATGTTGAAAATCTGGATTTCAGGCTTTGGTTTCGGTTGATTTTTAACTGCAGAAGGTTTAGAATAGCGCAAAATAACAAGAGTTTAAGAAGAACAGCATAGTGAAAGAAGCATTTTTTTGTCTGAATCGTCACTTCACGAAAAAATAGAATATAATACTTGCTTTTTCTACGTCACAGTGATAAAATCTTAATCAAATTTTTAGAAATTTTCAGGAAATTTAAGGAATGTACGCGGACAAGAGGGTTCATAGAAAATCCTGAAAGATTTGGTCGTGCAGGATTTTATGATTGTGCTTGTTTGCCGGAGGAGATTATGGGATTAACGGAGCCGTTTGAAAAACTGGTCAGCCGCTTTGATACGTATTACGATGTGCGCAGAGAGGATGTGACCCCTCCTTTTGATGCCGAGGCAGTGTTCCATTCGCATGATGAACAGTTTTTTCTGGTCCGCACTGCTACGATTTCTGAGGCAGAGTCGAACGAATACGTTTACTTTGCAAAGCGCAGGATGCTGGATGCGGATGAACTGCGTATGTTGGACGCGAAAGCATGGGAGACAGGGATAACGCATGTGAAGCCGCATAAGGACCACAGAAACACGGACATTTCTCTGATAATTCTTTCAGAGAAAATGACGGACGAGGCCGCGGCGCTGGTTCCGAAGTTTCATCATTATAAGAGTTACCGTTTTACGCTCCAGGGATGGAGCAATTATCGTCTGATTGCAATAGAGCAGTCTTCAGGCCGGATCGTCTATAACCGCCAGGGCGCTGACCTGAAAAAGCTCGTGCGCAATATATTTTAACAGTTTAGAACAGCATCGAAATGAAAATTAGACTTTGCAGGTTTACCTGCTAAAGGCTATA
>JAJBVE010000130.1:0-2038 GCA_020859995.1 Clostridiales bacterium | reverse complement strand
AGAACAGCATCGAAATGAAAATTAGACTTTGCAGGTTTACCTGCTAAAGGCTATAATTTCATGCTGTGCTGAACAACTCAGAACAAAAAGGAGAGAGAAACAAATGACAGCATTACTAATCATTCTTGTAGCCATTGTACTGCTGGTCATAGGTTACGTTTACTATGGCTCATGGCTTGCAAAGCAGTGGGGGATTGACCCCAAAAAGGAGACCCCGGCTCACCGGCTGGAGGACGGCCTCGACTATTGCGCGGCAAAGCCGCAGGTTCTGATGGGACATCACTATTCATCCATCGCAGGTGCCGGCCCGATCAACGGACCGATCCAGGCTTCTGTATTCGGATGGGTTCCGGTGTTTCTGTGGTGTGTAATCGGCGGTATTTTCTTTGGCGGCGTACAGGATTTCGGTTCCCTGTTTGCATCGATCCGGCATGACGGCAAATCTGTTGGCGAGATCATTAAGGACTCCATGGGCAAACGGGCGCAGAAGCTGTTCACGATTTTTGCACTTCTGGTGCTCCTTCTGGTTATTGCTTCCTTTGTAAACGTTGTAGCCGGTACGTTCTATACGGCTGCAGGAGAAGGCTTTGGATTTGTCACAAATCCGACCGGCAATCAGACGACAGCGATGATTTCCCTGCTGTTTATTGTTCTTGCAGTTATCTACGGCTTAGTGACCAACCGTTTGGGTGTGAAAACCACACCGGCTACAATCGGCGGCATTATCTGCATCTGCCTGATGGTTGCGTTTGGTCTGAATGTAGGATTTGCCATGAACCGTGTGGCCTGGATTGTGTTCATTGGCGTGTACATCACGATTGCTTCTCTGGTTCCGGTATGGATTCTGCTGCAGCCGCGTGATTATCTTTCCAGCTTCCTGCTTTACGCAATGATGGCGGTCGCTCTGGTTGGTATTATTTTCTCTGCATTCGGCGGCGGAGCTGCTACCTTTAATATGCCGGCATTTACCGGCTGGAAGACCAGCCTGGGTACCATGTTCCCGGTACTGTTTATTACGGTTGCCTGCGGTGCCTGTTCCGGTTTCCACAGTCTGATCGCGACTGGTACGACCTCCAAGCAGCTGGACAACGAGGCTCATGCGAAGCCGATTGGCTATGGCTCCATGCTGATTGAGTCCGCACTTGGCATCATTGCCCTGATTGCGGTGGGCATGGTATATGAGACTTATACGAGCGGCGGATTTGGTTCCCCGTCAGTTGCATTTGCCTCCGGTATCGCTCTGATGTTCGGTACGGACGGCACAACGGTTAACAGCGTTATCAAAGCGCTTCTGACACTGGCTGTTTCTGTATTCGCGCTGACCAGTCTGGATACCGGTACACGTCTGAGCCGCTTTATGTTCTCCGAGCTTTTCCTGAAGGATGATGAGAAATCCTATAAGGACGCGAAGGGCATCCGCCAGCTTCTGGCGCATCCGCTGTTCGGCACTGTTTTCATGGTAGTTGTGGGCTGCATCCTGGGCGGTTTAAGTCTCTCCCAGATCTGGTCCCTTTTCGGAGCTGCCAACCAGCTGTTGGCCGGTATTGCCCTGATGGCGATTGCAGCATGGCTCGGTGAAGTAGGCAAAAATAATAAAATGTTCTTCATTCCGATGGTCTTCATGCTTGCGGCTACTCTGACCTACCTGATTTCGACGGTAATCAGCAGAGCAGGCACGATCGCGGCAGGCGGCGCGGCCTGGGGCGTATGGTTCCAGTTTATCTTTGCGGCTGCCATGGCGATTCTCGCGATTATCCTTGTCATTGAAGGGATTCAGACCTTCGCGGCACAGGCAAAGAAACACTAACGGGTTTCCCCGTAACTGCGGATATTTTAACAGCTACGCCGATGCCCCTTGTAAAATGAAGAATTTCGTACCGCTGCCCGGATATTTGGGCGGCGGTACATTTTTACACGATAAAATCGTACGAAAACGATTAATTTTTGCATTCCCCGGTGGTTGCGAAATATGCTGAATAATGCTACCTGACTTCCGTCGTTTCTCTCAAAACATGGTACTCAGGAGCCAAGCAGCATA